>NZ_CABTML010000067.1:0-124882 GCF_902485895.1 uncultured Anaerobiospirillum sp.
CGCGGCTATCGTATATTACTTGAGGGAGATGTTTGGCTTATCTTAGGTCGTGCCGCGACAGAAGATATGCCTTTTATTCGCCTTAAACGTTTTCTTCTAGCATTCCCTCAGACCAAATTGAAGCTCAGCGAGATTTCCTATGTAGATTTGCGCTATGTCAATGGTTTTGCAGTGGGTGACCGTAATCCACCTGAAACGGTCGCGCCTCAATAGGTAATTTTGCTTTTAAGTATCTTTAGTGTTTTGTGCACGATAAGTGATTTAAGCTTCATAACGTATTAACGACAAAGACCATGCACTGAATGGCAACATATTTGTGTTTCTACCGGATAAGATTTAGCTATTTAGATAGAATGGCGATCTAAATAACTAGGTCATACAGCTATCAGGGAGTGCAACCCCTGAACAAGTCAGTCAAGAGGACAGGAGATATTGCATGTTTTTAAAAGGGGACAAGGCGGCTAAAGATCATGACAACGCCCCAGATCCTTTGGTAGCAGTCGATATTGGCACCTCTAAGATTCGTCTTATTGCAGGCAGCGTTGATGAGGAAAATATTGTAAACATCAGTTACTATGCTGAAGTGTCCTCATCAGGTGTAAGTAATTCTTCAGTAAGCAGTATCGATAAGCTTGCTGACAAGCTTGCTGAATTGATTGACGATTATGAGAATAAAACAGGTAGAACTTTCTCTCATTGCGTAATGGGCATTTCTGGTCGCCATATTGAATCATGTAATGAATCTGGTTCCGCAACTGTTCCTACCTCATATGTAACTGTATCTGATCGCGACCATGCTATTGAAGATGTGCGTGCAATTGTCTTTGGCGAGTACAAGCATTTAATTCATCTTATTCCAAATAGCTATACTCTTTCAGGCACTACTACTCGTGATGACCCAATTAATATGCGTGGCTCTCGATTAAAGGTAAATGCGCACTTGATTAACTGTAATGAGGATCAAGAGAGTAACTTCCGCTCTGCTTTTACCAAGCTTACAAAGAGTTTTAACATTGATCATGTAATCTACTCAGGTATTGCCGCTGCTGATGCAGTCTTAACCGAAGAAGAAAAAGAGATTGGTGTTTGTTTAATTGATATCGGTGGTGGTTCTGTAAACGTATCTGTTTATGATCAAAATGACCTTGTGATGACCTTCGGCGTTGAGCAAGGTGGCACTGGTATCACTCGCGAGATTGCTACTCGTTACGGCATTCCTCTGTCTACTGCCGAGATGATCAAGGTTAATTATGGCTTAGCTCATCCAGCATTATTAACTGAGGAAAATAAGAACAAAGGCTTATCTATCCCAGTTAACAACGGAGAAGAGCCTCGAGCTGTTGCTTTTAGTGATTTGGCCAAAGTAATTGGTCTTAAGCTTAGCGACATTCTCAAGATAGTTTCAGATCGTATTGATCACAAGAAGCGTACTGAGGGCATTGATATTACTCTCGGTGCTGGTTTCGTGCTCACAGGCGGTGTTGCTTGTACACGCGGTATGGCTACCTTAGCTTCTAACATGCTTGCTCCTCGTGACAGTAGCCAGCGTGTGAAGGCTCGCGTTGGTATTCCTTGCGGTGTAACAGGATCTGATGAAGTTGCCAAGCCTGATTGTGCCACAGCTGTAGGTCTCTTGCGTTTTGCTAACTCACTGACAGCTCAAGAGCATCGTAATTTAGCTATGCAAAAAGAAGAAAAGGCTTCTAATGGTGTGATTAAACGTGGTTACACCTGGATTAGAAACTGGCTTGCTCACGAGTTTTAGTTTGCAAAATAGGTAGCGCACTTCTTAACGATGAATATGTGTAGTTCTATCGTGAATTGCTAAGAACGTACACGTTAAGATAAGTGCGTGCGGTCATTTAACAAAGAGCAAGATTATGCATACATATGCAAATAATCATGTAAAACTCGATGTTTTGACTGCTATAAGATTTTTTAGGTGGCTTTTATACATGGCATACTTGCAATTTAGCCACCTCTAAAAATGAGACAAAATGGCGTGTTGAAGCTATTTTGTTAGGCCTTAATACCCTAGGCCTGTACCAAAACTGTGCGAGATTCCACATATTAGTCATCTTTGTGAGGCTACGATGATGATATTTGCAGAGTTTTAAGGGTATAATGTACGACACACTAATGTTAAGTAAGATGCTCAGTATCTACCTTATGGGAGTTTTATGGACGATTTTGTTGTGGATTCAGTAGTCCCAAGTACTGCCGGAACTGAAGCAGGCATTCACTCTGCTCAAAAGTGCGTGATTCGTGTTTTAGGTGTAGGCGGCGGCGGTGGTAACTCACTGCAGCACATGATCAATCAAAGTCTCACCGGAGTTGAGTTTATTGCCGTAAACACCGATGCTCAGGCTTTAAACCGCTCAACTGCCCCATTAAAGGTACAGATCGGCGTTAAGCTGACTAACGGTTTAGGCGCAGGTTGTGATCCAAATAAGGGTCGTAAGGCTGCTGAGGAAAGTAAGGAAGATATTAAGAAGTTACTCTTTAATTCTGACTTAGTTTTCATTACTGCTGGCATGGGCGGTGGTACCGGTACTGGTGCTGCTCCTATCATTGCAGAAATCGCCAAAGAGACTGGTGCTATCACCATTGCTGTTGTTACTAAGCCTTTCAACTTCGAAGGCCGTCGTAAGATGGTTAATGCTGAGGCTGGTATTACCGAGCTGTCAAAGCACGTTGACTCTCTTATCGTTATTGATAACGACAAGCTCCTTAAGAACTTAGGTTCAAACATCTCAATCATCAACGCCTTCAACGAGGCTAACGATGTATTGTTAAATGCTGTTAAGGGCATTACCGATTCTATTACTGCTCCTGGTTACATTAACTTGGACTTCTCTGACGTTAAGACCATTACCCGTGGTCGTGGCCATGCCATGATCGGTAACGGTGTAGGTCAGGGTGCAAACTTCATTGAAGATGCTGTACAGCGTGCTATTCACTCACCTCTGATTGATCAGGTTGATATTAAGAGTGCAACCGGTCTGCTCGTGAACGCACGTATTAACCATAACTTCCCAATTGCTAAGTGGGAGCAGATCTGTAAGGAAATTCAGAACTACGCTGATGACGAGGCAGACTGCAAGTACGGTATTATTTTCGACGATCAAATCGCTGAAGATCAGATCGTGGTTACTATTCTGATTACTGGTATCTCTGGTTCAGAGTCTAACTCTAAGGACAATGCTGCAGCTGCAGTGCGCTCAAGTGTCAACAATCGACGCAATAGCCCATCAGCTCCACAGGACCCTGGTTTCTTTAGACAGGCTCAGATGAATGGTTATGCTCCTGCTCAGCAGCGCATGCCACAGGATGTTCCAGCACAGCGCCCACAGTCAGTTCCTGGTCGCAACTACTCCCAGGCAACTGGTATGGCTCCAACTGGCTACTCCAACATTGAAGCTAAGGAAGCCTCACTTGGTAACAAGGCTGTTGGCGATGATTGGAATGATGCCAACGAGCTGCCAACAATCTTCCGTAACAAGGTTTAATTTTCCATTAACTTTAGTGTCGAGTACTGCATACTCCCATGCAGTACGCTAAAAAGCCCGGTTCTCCGGGCTTTTTTATGCATCTCATATCCTAAGCTACTACTTCTTAAGTAACCTCCATTCCTTTATCCTCACGGTAAATTGCATTTCTTATCTACATTCCTCCATATTCATAGCTTTTTCCTTTGGTATGGTTTTTTAGCTGTATCCTAAATTTGTAATTACATTAAAGCTTTTACTTTATGCTTTGACAAAGTCTTATACGGACAAGCTTTTTATAGCATCGAGATTTCATTGCATGAGCATGAGTTAAGTTAGAAACGAAGGCTAAGCTTGCTTTTTTTAGAGCATTTACATACATAGATACGATGTAATTTTTTTAATTATATTGTGTATTCGTGGCATTCTGGGTAGGCCTTGTCTCATGCTGAAAGTATATGACTTGGAAAAGATGGCATATACGCGCTATAATTTAAAATCACCTGTATAAGAAAGCGTGCGCAGATGTGCACCTGAGGAGACTTATGAGCGACTTTGTTGTGCAGTCTGTATCACCTAGCAGTCCAGCAGACTTTGGATCTATGATTCGTGTCGTCGGTATTGGTGGCGGTGGTTGTAACTCGCTGCAGTATATGATTAATCAAAGCCTGCAAGGCGTTGAGTTCATTGCTGTAAATACTGATGCTCAGACATTAAACCGTTCTACTGCATCACTGAAGGTACAGATCGGTGTAAGACAGACTAATGGTCTGGGTGCTGGAGGTAATCCATATAAGGGTCGCGAAGCTGCTGAAGAGTCTCGTGAGGACTTAAAGCAAATTCTGCAGGACTCTAAAATCGTATTCTTAACTACAGGTCTCGGTGGTGGTACCGGTACAGGTGCAACTCCTGTTGTAGCTCAGATTGCTAAAGAGTTAGGTGCGCTTACCATTGCAGTTGTGACCCGTCCTTTCTACTTTGAAGGACGTAATCGTACTATCAATGCCAATGCAGGTATTACTGAGCTCACTAAGTACGTTGACTCTATCGTTGTGGTTGATAACGATAAGCTCTTAAAGTCTCTTGGTCAGAATATCTCTGTATTAAATGCCTTCAATGAGGCTAATGCTGTACTGTATAACGCAGTACGTGGCATTTCCGACGCAATTACAGGTGCAGGCTTCATTAACTTAGACTTAGCTGACGTTGATATCATTATGCGCTCTCGTGGTCATGCCTTAATTGGTCTTGGCCGTGGTCGTGGTGTTAACTTTATTGCTGATGCAGTACACAATGCTGTACATAACCCACTTATGAGCTCTAGTGATGTTAAGCGTGCTACAGGTATGCTCGTTAATGCTCATGTAAGTCCAAACTTCCCAATCTTAAATTGGGATATGGTGAATACTCAGCTCTTAAGTTACACCGATCCAGAGGCTGATATTAAGTACGGTCTGATTTTCGATGACTCTTTAAACGAGGACGAAATCGAGATCACCATTATCATTACAGGCTTTAACTCTAATGATGATGCCTATTCTGGTTCTTCACAAAATATTACTCGAGCCCATGCTATTCCTCAAAACTTAGGCTCAAATACTCCTCTGCCTGTTAAGTCCATGGACGATAGCTTCTTAAGAAAGAATGTACAGACAGCAGATCGTAGTGCTTCAGCAGCTCCTGTAGCTCCAGCTGCTCAGGCTGCTACATATGCACCAAGTGATGCTCCCGTACAAACTGAGCAGCAATACGCTAAGGCTGTAGGCTCTGATTTCGATGAGGAAATGCCAGAAGTCTTCCGTAACAAGATTTAGCGCATAGATAACATCAGTTTGCATTGAAAAAGGCGTTGCATGGCAACGCCTTTTTCAATTGTACGCTCTATTAACTTTTAATCTTAATGGCATGGGATTAAAGTATAGTGGAAAACAGTGAAAGCTGAGGCATAAGTGATATCTATGGCTGATACTTATATTTGACGTGTGATTTTCTGATGTAAGCAGGCTTAGCTTATTGCATGTGGTAATGGCTTTGGGTAAAAGGGTTGCGTGATAGTCGTTACAAATTCGATGATGATTAATCAAATTAATGTGATTAGACTGGCATTCATTCGTAGTCTATGATGCTGTAACTAGGCAGATATGTTATATATCACAATTGCATGGTCATAGTTGAGATAGCTGTTATAGAATGGTTTTTCAACAAGCTCCATTTATGTTGAGCCCATAGTGGTGCTTCTATATTTCACATTGCCATCGATTTTGCTTAATAATCGATGCAAAGTGCTTTAAAATGGGCGTCCTTATGCGATTGGCCTTGATCGACTTTAAATAATTTCTTAGTCCGAGCTTAACATAGGCGTTATTGCATTTGTTGACAAACACCAGCTGCTTTTATCCATAGTGCAGCAATTGCCATGTCATCAATTTTCAGTGCCATTTGACAACTGTCAGATGAATGGGCAGGCTAGAGCTTCAACACTAAATTTAGTGATTATGGATAAATATCTATGTTAGTTTGCTATACCTTGGTTTTCAGAGGATGTTTTTTTTTCTATCTGTTTAAACCATGTGGTGTAGCAATTTAAGAAATCAGACAAAGATTTGGAGTTTTAAAGCGAGATATTTACGTTTCACAATCTGCTTTATAACCTTCTTTGCCTTGCTGTTTTAGGTGCTCTTACATTCTATTGCACATTAGTTTTGGTACATCATCTTCAGGCATAGTTACTACATAAGGACTTCGATTTTCTCAATAAGCAATCTAAATTGCTCTACATAAACAAGCTTCTGTTAATTTCATATAGCTCATCAATATTACGGCCATATCGATTAAAGATGAAGTTTGCACTTGCATGTCTTATAAAACTTAATTTCTTAATTACAGGACATGGAATTAATGCTTGAGAGTCGCATGCTTATATAGGCAATAACAAGCCTGTTTATTAGGAAGGAGCTGCAATGTCAGCGCTTAATCTGAACGCGTCATTTAAAGGTCAAGGTGCTGGTGATTCTAGCAAGTCACCTAAAATTGAGCACTCCTTGGTAAAGCGTATTGGTTTGATTTCAGTTGCTGCAGCTGTAGTGGCATTTATCTCCATTACTGCAGTGTTTTATCGTATTTCAGCGGCATTGATTGAAGGCGAGATCATTTCAAAACAGCTGCCAGCTGAAACTAATATCATCGCAAGCAACATACGCGCAAACATTGATCCATACATTGCACTCTCTCGCTCGATGGCTCAATCTGTTTACACTATCGACTGGATGCAAAAGGGTGAGCCAGAGTCTGGAAAGGCTTTGTTTAAGGAAAGCAGTCTGGCAATCAAGGAAAACAACAATCTGTTCTCTACTTTCCTAGCCTCGTTTATCTCTAATGTTTACTTCTTCAATGGTGATAATGCCGGTGCATTGGACATTAACGGTAAAGACTCATGGATGCAGGGCATTGTGAACTCTGCTCGCGACTATGAAGTAAACATGGATAAGGATCGTAATACTGGAGATCTTGCCTTATATATTAACTACAAGGTTAAAGATACGAACGGCAAGGTTATCGGTATTACTGGCGCTTCTGCTCAGATCAATAGCATGAAGGATATGATCAAGGCTCAGAAATTAGGCAAGTCAGGATACTTCTTCTGTATCAATGACGCAGGCTTAATTCAGCTGCATACCAATCAGGATTATATTCTCAAGACCAATGTAAATGATATCGAGCCTGGTATGCTCGATGTGATCTTACAGACGGTTAACAACCCAGGTCACTCTGCATTTTTTACCTCAAAACGAGATGGGCAGGAATACATTTTAGTAGCTATTAAAGATCCTACGCTTGAGTGGATCATTGTTGGTCGTGTACTTAAGTCTGAGGTTATGGCCCCACTCAAGAGCATTTTGCTGCAGTCTAGTGTTGTTATCGTGGTAATGATCTTAGCTCTGCTTGCTTTTAACAGCTATATCTCACGTATCCTTAACCAACGCTTAAGCTTGCTACATCTGAACATTACTTCATTCTCAGATTTCTTTGAGCGTAAGACTAATGAGCCTAATATGCAGCGTCCTTCCACTGTTGATGAAATTGGTTCTGCAGTTCAGAC
The DNA here is from genome assembly GCF_902485895.1 of uncultured Anaerobiospirillum sp. Classification (NCBI taxonomy): domain Bacteria; kingdom Pseudomonadati; phylum Pseudomonadota; class Gammaproteobacteria; order Aeromonadales; family Succinivibrionaceae; genus Anaerobiospirillum; species uncultured Anaerobiospirillum sp. Next base: position 7,588 of record NZ_CABTML010000067.1, read on the forward strand.
TCTGTGTAATATGGGTGATAAGATCGAGGCTGGTCTTAAGGACAATATGGCAGCAATGCTTGCCGTGCAAAATACCATTGATAATGTGAACAAGGGTAACCTTAAGGATCAGGTTGGCTATAAGAGTAACGATAAGTATATTTCTGTGCTCATCGACTCTTTAGACCATACCATTGCCACTGTTAATACTGTTATGAATGAGGCAACTACGGTCTTAGGTTCATACGCTCAAAACGATTTCCAGGCGCGTATCAATAGCAATGAGTTTGAAGGCCAGTACAGCCATCTGTTAACTGGTATTAACCGTTTAGGCGATGCTGTCTGTGCTCTGCTACGTGAGTACAAGGAACTGTCTGATCACTTAAAGGATAAGTCTAGCCAGCAAACCTTAGCTGTATCAACTGTAGCAACCGCTCTTGAAGAGCAGCTCGGCCTTATTGATGGTACTTTGGCTGCAACTAGAAATATTACTCAGTCCAATGTTGAAGTAGGTCGTCGTACTATTGAGATTGAGGAAAACGCCTCTCGCATTCAAAACGTAGTAGCCAAGATTCGTGAGGTGGCTGACCAGACTAACTTACTGGCACTGAATGCTGCAATTGAAGCAGCCCGTGCCGGCGAGCATGGTCGTGGCTTTGCTGTGGTAGCTGATGAGGTGCGCTCACTTGCTAGCGTCACTCAGAGCAGCCTCAATGACATTATCTCAATTGCAGATTTACTCATTGAGAATATCCACACCTTAAAGAACTCAGTACAAACTCAGTCAGACTCTATTCAGATGATTGAGCAGTCCTCCGATGAGCTGCGTGCAAATAGCCAGAACAATGCAACCTTGGTTAACGACGCACAAAGCATCACCAGAGAGCTTGATTCCTTAGCTGAGCGTATCTCTCAAGAGGTCTCATCTAAGCGTTTCTAAAAGTCCCGTATTTTAATAGATGCCTTAAGGCACCACGTCCTTAAGGCATGCGGCACGTCAGGTAAAACCACCGTCAAGGTCTAGCACCTGTAAGGTAAAACACCATGATGTGCCGCCCTTCCGTTTCTAGGCCTCAGTCTTGCGCCTTAAGAGCCTTTCTTTTGAGCTCCACAACATCTCCCGATATAGCAGCTGTTCATTTCAATCACGTCTTTTGCAAAAGCCAGATGCCAGCATAGCTGTACCTTGTGCAAGCATCAGCAGTTCTCTTCTAAGAACTTCTAGTAAAGCATTAACAAACATTTAAGTGCATTAGTAGCTTTGAGTTTGGGGAATTTTGCCTCTTGTCTGCTAATGCTTAGGATGTTAAGAATTTAGTAGGCTCTAATCTGCCTACATATACAAATAGCATTATGGCGCAAGGTGCAGTACTAATATTTTTGTGGGAACTATCTGTAATTTTGGATGTCTAATCGACAGCAGTGAGTTAAAGAGGCAACCAAGTTATTTAGTAAGCAACTAGTTTTAAGCTTAGGGCTTGAAGACAATTTTGATGTGAATCCAATTTAGCGCTAAGTTTATAAGGCTATACTGTACATGTAAGATCCGTTGTACTAATCTTTTTTTATCAGCAAGACTATTTGTTAAATAGTCCTGAGATAGTCAAAATCATCTCTTTTGTCTCGATCGATATTTATTGTTGAGATAAGATGTCAAAAAAACATGATTTTGATCAAAGTTTGTATTAGAATTATGCGGATTTAGATTGCAAAGATGCCTTTGCATTCAGTTCTGATACATAGTCGTAGGAGAGCAATTCCATGGTACTACAGAGAACAGTAAAAGAAGCGGTTTCTGCTACCGGAATTGGCCTGCATTCAGGCAAGAAGGTAGAAGTAACTTTTCGCCCTGCTCCAGCCGACACTGGTATTGTCTATACCCGTACAGATTTAGATCCTCAGGTATCAATTAAGTGCGAGCCAGAGGCAGTGCGCGATACTCAGCTGTGCACCGCATTAGTTAACCTTGACGGTGTTCGTATTTCAACTGTTGAGCACTTAACTGCAGCTTTAAGCGCATTAGGTATTGATAACCTGTATGTTGATGTCAACGCACCAGAGCTCCCTGTAATGGATGGCTCATCTCAGCCGTTCATCTACCTGTTTGAGTCAACTGGCATTCAAGAGCTTAATGCTCCAAAGAAGTTCATCCGCGTAAAGCGTCCAGTACGTGTTGAGGATGGCGACAAGTGGGCTGAGCTGACTCCATCTGATGCTTTTAGTGTTGATCTCACTATCGATTTCAATCACCCAGCAATGGACAAAGAGCTGCAGCACTTTGCTATGGAGTTCTCTGGTAAGAACTTCGTAAAAGAGCTTTCTCGTGCACGTACTTTCTGCTTCATGCGTGATGTTGAGTACATGCATAGCCACAACCTTGCTTTAGGTGGTTCACTTGAGAACGCTGTAGTGCTCGATGACTTCCGCGTGATCAATCCAGACGGTCTGCGTTATCCAAACGAGTTTGTTAAGCACAAGATGTTAGATGCTATTGGTGACCTCTACATGAATGGTCACAGCATCTTAGGCAACTTCAAGGCATACAAGACTGGTCACAAGCTTAACAATATGCTCTTACGTGCTGTTTTAGCTGATGCAGCTAACTACGAAGTTATCGAAATCGAGCGTGAGAGAGCAACTAACAACGCCATCGACTTCTTAGGCGAGCGTGATTGTGCTCCAGTAATGGCAGGCCACAAGTTAGTTCTTAACTAATTAATAATCTGACTAGCGATAGTAGAGTATTTGATTAAAGACCGCTTTAGCGCCTCAAAGTGCTAAGGCGGTTTTTGTTTTTACCCACCAAGTTTTCCAAAGCCACAGATCACCATGAGCCTAATATCCATAAGAAATTAAGCCAGCTGTCGATTAAGTCGTTCAAATTCCTGTCATCTAATAAGGCCTTCCTTATCCAATCACCTCAGATATTCGATTTACTAGTAGCGGCATTTGCCTAGATCTTGTCATAAGTAGCAATCGGGCTTATGCTCAAGACTAAGTTTACTAAAGGATTTTAGCTTGGAGGGTGCATGAGGATAGTATCAGGATGGCTTGAAGGAGAGGGCATAAGGCAGGTTCCTACCCCGAACTTCAATAAGAGACCAAAAGGCGAGATTTCCATGATTGTCATGCACTGCATCTCGCTACCGCCTGCTCAGTACGGTGGTCCATATGTCGATCAGCTCTTTACTAACTCCTTGCATGGTGAGGATCATCCATACTTCAAAGATATTTGTAATATGGAGCTATCCACCCACCTCTTTATCAACCGTGACGGTCTCATAACTCAGTACGTATCCTTCCTAGATCGTGCCTGGCATGCAGGGCGTAGTTCTTATAAAGGCCAGCTAGAGTGTAATGACTTTGGTATTGGTATCGAGCTTGAGGGCACTGATAGCGACGTCTATACCGATGCGCAATATGCTGCCTTAAATCAGATTCTTCCACTCATAAAAGAGGCATACCCTCTCATTGGAGATCGCATAGCCTCTCATTCAGAGGTAGCTCCAACCCGCAAGACCGATCCAGGCCCTTACTTTGATTACAGCCGCATTGGCGTGCCGCACGACTAGCATTCAACAGCCGCATTGGCGTGCCGCACGACTAGCATTCCACGGCATAGCTATAGCCGCATCGGCGTGTTGCACGACTAGCATTCAACACCATCTGTTAGCGCTTGCTAGGCTCATGCGCGCTGTTAAGTGAGCTGCTAGGCTTTATTACAGATCTGGTGCAAGATGGTAGAGGCTGAAAATATATTGCATTAATGTGGTGCACTAAGTTGTAGCCGCAAAAAGTTGGCTAGACTTGTCTAGATAATTTGACTGTTTGATCTCTGTTCACATTGAGATTGCAGTTATTCACAGATTTCAGGGGGATGAGGGGCACTATGGCTCAAGAGTATTTATCCGACTATTTCCTAAAAGCTAATGAGAGAGCACGTCAGCACATTGAGCCGCTGCCATTGAACAGCTCTGAGGTTAGTGAGCTTATTGAACTGTTAAAGGATCCGCCAGCAGGTTCTGAGACCGTTTTATTTAATCTTCTGGCTAACCGTATTCCACCTGGTGTGGATGAGGCCGCCAAGATTAAGGCTGAGTTCTTATCTGAAGTTGCTTTTGGCAAAGTTGAGAGTCCATTAGTAAGTCCAGAGCAGGCTGTAGAGCTGCTTGGTAATATGAAAGGCGGCTACAACGTTGCCCCGCTGATCTCTCTTTTAAATGATGCAGAGCTTGGCGAAGATGCCGTAGATGCACTTGAGCACACTCTCATGATCTACGATGCCTTTGATGATGTGGCTAAGCTTGCAAAAGAAGGCTCTGTAAATGCCAAAGAGCTGATTAGCCGTTGGGCTGACGCTTCATGGTTTACCTCACGTGATGCTCTGCCTGCATCCCGTAGCTATACCGTATTTAAGGTTACAGGCGAGATCACCACCGACGATCTCTCACCTGCTTCTGATGCATGGTCACGTCCAGATATCCCACTGCACGCTCTGGCCATGTTCAAAAACTCTCGTGATGGTTTAACTCCAGATGAAGAGGGTGTAACTGGCCCAGTTAAACTCATTAACTCCTTAAAGGCTAAAGGTTTACCAGTAGTCTTTGTTGGTGACGTGGTTGGTACTGGTTCTTCACGTAAGTCTGGCACTAACTCTGTTCTCTATCACTTTGGTGATGAGATCGAGGGTGTTCCAAACAAGAAAGCTGGTGGTTTAGTTTTAGGCGGTAAGATCGCCCCAATTTTCTATAACACCTTAGAAGACTCAGGTGCTCTGCCAATTGAGCTTGATGTATCAGCTTTCAATACTGGCGATGTCATTGAAGTTAACTTCGACAAAGGCACTGTAACTAAGCAAGGTCAAAGTGAAGTAGCAGCAAGCTTTAGCCTGCGTCCAAGCCTAATTGATGAGGTAAGAGCAGGTGGCCGTATTCCTCTTATTATTGGCCGTGCACTTACCAAGCGTGCTTGTGAGTTCTTAGGTAAGGACTTACCTGATGTCTTTGCCAAAGAAAGCAGCACTTGCTCATGTGAAAGCAAGAAGGGCTTTACTCGTGCTCAGAAGATCGTAGGTCGTGCTTGTGGCCTTGAGGGTGTTCGTCCAGGTCAGTACGTTGAAGTTAAGGTAACTACTGTAGGTTCTCAGGATACTACTGGTCCAATGACTCGTGATGAGCTTAAGGACTTAGCATGCCTTAAGTTTACTGCTCCATTAGTGATGCAGTCATTCTGTCATACCTGTGCCTATCCACGTCCAGTAGACGTAGAAAACCACAAGAGCATGCCTAAGTTCATGATTGAACGTGGTGGTGTAGCTCTGCGCCCTGGTGATGGTGTTATTCACTCATGGTTAAACCGCATGTGTCTGCCTGACACTGTAGGTACTGGTGGTGATAGCCATACCCGTATGCCTTTAGGTATCTCATTCCCAGCTGGCTCTGGCTTAGTTGCCTTTGCTGCAGCTACAGGTATGATGCCTTTAGATATGCCTGAGTCTGTATTAGTACGCTTTACTGGTACTCGTAAGCCAGGTATTACTCTGCGTGATTTAGTTCATGCCATCCCTTACTTTGCTAGAAAGCAGGGTATGCTCACCTTAGATAAGAAGGGTAAGATCAACGTCTTCTCAGGTCGTATTCTCGAGATTGAAGGTCTTGAGGATCTTTCTGTAGAGCACGCCTTTGAGCTTGCTGATGCTTCTGCTGAGCGTTCAGCTGCAGCATGCGCTATTGATCTGAACTTAGATAGCGTATGTGCTTACTTAAAGAGCAACTCAGCTTTATTAAAGGAAATGGCTCAAGAGGGCTACAAGGATAAGGATGCACTGCTGCGTCGTGCTGCAGCTATGGATGAGTTTATTGCTAACCCATCACGCATTCAGGCTGATGCAGATTGTGAGTATGCTGCAATTCTTGAGATCAACATGGACGAGATTGATGAGCCTGTGCTCTGCGTGCCAAACGATCCTGATGCAGCCTACCCATTAAGCGAGTGCGCTGGTACTAAGCTCGACGAGATCTTTGTTGGCTCATGCATGACCAATATTGGTCATTACCGTGCTGTAGGCTCTATCCTTAATGGCCTATCTCAGGAAAGCAAGTGCCGCTTCTGGATGGCTCCTCCAACCCGTATGGACGAGTCTCAGTTGCGTGCTGAAGGCTTATACTCAACCTTCGTAAGAGCTGGTGCTCGTATGGAGATGCCAGGCTGTTCATTATGTATGGGTAACCAGGCTCACGTTGCAGAGAATGCCACTGTAATCTCAACCTCAACCCGTAACTTCCCTAACCGTTTAGGTAAGGGCTCACAGGTATACTTAGCTTCTGCTGAGCTGTGTGCTGTATGTGCTCGTTTAGGTTACATTCCAACTAAGGAAGAGTACTTTAAGCTCACTGAATGCTTAAGTGGTAATGAGCAAACTCTTTACAAGCTCTTAAACTTCGCTCAGGTCTAATACCAAACGAAGCTCAGTTGCCCTGAGCACGGCTTTACTTGAGAGGTTCATGCTTGATTACAAATATTGAGCATGAACTTTTTATAAGCTAAGTCCATGGCATCAGATGATTAGAGCATATACGCCGCCTATGTCTTGCTTGCACTAACAAGTTAGATCTAGGCGGCTTTTTTATGGTTTGATCTTTGAGCAGATTAATAAGTGCATCTGTATTACGAGGGTGATCTTATGGCTTATAGCTGAATAGTTTTGAGCATGGTTGTGGATAGTTTGCAAATTTTGCAGTGACAATTCATGCAAAGCGTCAAGATCATAGGGCAATGAGCGGTAGAAATGGTGCGTTTATGGTTGCGGCCATGTCAGTAAAGCGCTAAAAAATTGAGGGTGCGCACAAGTTCAACAAAGAATGGAAAAATAAGAAGCAGCTTTGGTATGTTTTGCTAAAATGGAGAATTGCAGCGGGCAATAACTCTTATCAGCTGCTATAAGCAACTGACAATATGGCCCTCTAGCAAATTTGCAGTAAGAACTGTGCTCAATACGCACATTGCGTTGTATAACTGCAAAAACAGATTTTAACCGGAGTCCGGGATGCTTGATGTTCACAACCTATAAGCGTAATAAGGGCTGTGTTTTAGTCAGGTATAGATCAGATGCTCATAGTTCAGAGCGAGATCGTCAAATTCCGGCTTGCTTTACGCATGAGGATATAAAAATGAAGGTTGCCGTTTTAGGTGCAGCAGGTGGTATTGGCCAGCCATTATCTTTAATCTTAAAGACCCAATTACCAGCTGGCTCAGCTCTGTCTTTATATGACGTAGCTCCTTTCACTCCAGGTGTTGCTGTTGACTTAAGCCACATCCCTACCGATGTTTGCGTAAAGGGCTTCACTGGTGATGACCTTCCTAAGGCACTTGAGGGTGCTGACATTGTTGTTATCCCAGCAGGTGTTGCACGTAAGCCAGGCATGACCCGTGATGACTTATTCAACATCAACGCAGGCATCATCGCTAACTTAGTTAAGAACTGCGCCAAGGTTTGCCCTAAGGCTTGCATCTGCATCATCACCAACCCAGTTAACTCAACTGTACCTATCGCAGCTGAAGTATTAAAGTCTGAGGGTGTATACGATCCACACCGCTTATTCGGTGTTTCTGCATTAGACGTTCTCCGCTCCGAGACTTTCCTTGCTGAAGAGTTAGGCCTCTCCAAGGCTTACATGCAGGTTCCAGTAATCGGCGGTCACTCTGGCAACACCATCCTCCCATTACTCTCCAAGGTTCTCGGCTACGAGACCATCTCTCAGGAGCGTATCGAGCAGCTGACCAAGCGTATTCAGGAAGCTGGTACTGAGGTTGTTGAGGCTAAGGCTGGTGCAGGTTCTGCTACCCTGTCCATGGCTTTAGCAGGTGCTCGTTTTGCTCTGAAGGTAGGCCGTGGCTTAGCTGGTGAGCCAGGTGTTACCGAGTACGGCTATGTTGAGGGCGGTTCAAAGTACGGCCAGTTCTTCGCACAGCGTCTTGAGTTCGGCACCGAGGGTTGGAAGCGCGTTATCGACTTCGGCCCAGTTTCTGACTACGAGCAGAAGTGCCTTGACGAGGCTAAGTCTGTATTAGAAGGCAACATCAAGAAGGGTGTTGAGTTCGGTCAGAAGTGGGTTGCTGAGAACAAGTAATCCTAATTAAATTAAGGCTGTATCAAACAGCTAAATTAAAAAAAGGAAGCCATGTGCTTCCTTTTTTTATGCCTGAGTGCCATACATGTGCCCACGATCAAGATCACATGTGTGTATCTATTATAAGATCACAGCAAGATCGTACGCTCACCGCTTAACTAGCGCTGAGATCTCAGTTCAGTTTGCCAATAATGATGATGCCATTAAGATCGTTTTATTAGGATTATGGAGCTTCCTATGAGCTAAAGGCGCACAAATAAGCGCTGTGCTTCTTTATGAGGATCAATGAGAGATCGCAGTATGGGCGTGGTTGGGAGCTTTGTGTATGTCGCTTCAAGATTAGATGCTTTTTAAGATCGTGGATCAAAGGATTACAGGTGGGTATAGGATCACCGCTGGTATTGTGGGCATAAAGATCAGAGCTCTATTGCTAGTATCGGTATTGAGAACCTCACAGTGCAAGGCATTGTCTAGTGTTGTTGCGGCATCTAGAGATCAAAAGATCAGAGCTACAGAGGCTAGTTATTGGTTTTAGAGATCAAAAGATCAGAGCTACAGTGGCTAGTTATTGGTTTTTGGGGAGGGCAAAAGTAGCCTAATCGCGGTTAACATTTCACAAAAGCACTGACATAAGCTAAAAACTTGTATTGTTGGAACTATTGAAGCTCTTTTTTCTTTTGTGGTGCAGTAGCTTTAAACCCTATAAATAAGCGCTTTTTGTAAAGTGTAGAGGAAAATTTTGCCTTTTTTGGCAAAAAGTATGAAAAAACGGCAACGATTTGGCGATAGAATAGGTAAGAACAACAACTATTAAACTATTGGCAAGGATTACTTATGAGAAAGCCCCTAGCTTTAGCGGTGGCCTTTATGGCTGCCCTCTCAAGTTCTGCTTACGCTAGCGTGTCGTCAGAATACGATAAGGTTACTGACACTCAAGCTTTAGCAGCACGCAAGGCAATTGAAAGCACACTTGAGAAGTACAAAGACGATAACTCAAACGTTAACGTATACACCGTAGACGAGCTCAACACCTATGTTGAGAGCGGCGTTTACATGAAGGTGATTCGTGAGCGTGATAAGTGTCAGTTCACTCCTGATATTGAAGACCGTGCCCGTATCGTAGGTATGCCTGCATTCGAGTACGTCTGGGGTGATATGCTGATTACTGGAACTTGCGTAAAGCAGGACGTCGAGCTTGGTCTTGATTACATCAAGAAAGCAGTTGACCATGCTTATGCGCCAGCAATGATCCGTTTATCCGATTTCCACGAGCGTGGTTACTTAGTACCACATAGCAAGGAAAAAGCAGTTACTCTGATGAGAGCTGCAGCTTCTTTAGGCTCTCGAACTGCACGTCTGCAGTGGGCCGATATGCTTGTCCGTGGCTTAGGCGCTCCTGCCTATTATGAAGAAGCATATTCATGGCTCTACCATTCTCTATACTTCAACGAGTACGAGAAGACTAAGCGTACCTATCTGCAAAATGAAATGCAGAAGATGATGCCTCCAAACATTATTGCTCGTGCCAAGGGTGACGGCTTCTACGATATTTAGGCCTTAGCCACAAAAAAGTTTCAAAGGCGTAAGCCTGTGAAAGTAGAGCGGAGCTTTTGCTCTGCCAATAGTTAGTTGTTTTTGTTCTGAGTCCCGTAATGTTCATGCATTGCGGGATTATTTATTTATAGGCATGAAAAAACTAACACTTCCATCAGATCTTTTCTAAAACTCCTCCTTACAAAGATCACCGCATCCACATCTAAAAGAACAAAATCATTTCACATTCTTAGAGCGATCATAGGCACTGTTTATCTCATGCTTGGTGTGTATAAAGGTACCTCCCATCAATAGTGTTTTACGCGATAAATAAAAAAGTAGATACTTAATTAAGCAAAATGCAGCGATTACTCGCTCCGTTATTAGGCGTAGTTTGGGATATATAGGCCATCAGTGTATAATGATGAGCGGCTTTTGCCCGGCCAATGAGATCCGTTACGATCTTGATCTTACGTAAGACTTAGTTTTACTAGCGGTAAGTTAAGGGGCATAAGATCACGTCATTTGTATGTCACGCTCTAAGTACACACTCACATATTCAGCTTAGTTTTGTTGAGTGGTTAAACTACATGCAGTTGCATTAGTAACTGACAAAAGTGAGTGGCTATAGTCTAGCTATCTTGTAGCAAATGACGTCTACAGTTTCATTCTTAAGTAATAAGAACACCGTTGCACAATGTGTTTAAGCCAGATCGCTTGCTACTAAAGTAGGCGTATGACTACACGGTTTTGTTAATACTTCTAACTTCGGGAAGATAGTACCTCGATGTTTGAGAATTTATCCGAAAGACTTAATCGCACCCTGAAAAATATCTCAGGTCAGGGTCGTATTACCGAAGACAATATTCAGAGCACTTTACGTGAAGTAAGAACTGCCCTGCTTGAGGCAGACGTAGCCCTGAGCGTTGTTAAAGACTTTACTGCTAAAGTTAAAGAGCGTGCCTTAGGTGTTCAAGTAAGCACTAGTCTTACACCAGGCCAAGAGTTCGTTAAGATCGTATACGATCAGCTCACCGAGACTATGGGTGCAGCTAATAGCGAACTTAATATTGCCCACCAGCCTCCTGCAGTAATCTTGCTTGCGGGTCTTCAAGGTGCTGGTAAGACTACCTCAGCAGGTAAGCTTGCTTTATATATCAAAGAGCGCTTAAAGAAGACTGTGATGGTGGCATCTGTTGATACCTACCGTCCAGCCGCTATTGATCAGCTGCATACTTTAGCTAAAGAGATTGGCGTTGATTCTTTCCCATCTGATCCAACCTCAACTCCTCAGCAAATTGCAAAAGATGCAATGGCTGAGGCAAAGCGTCGTTATACCGAAGTTCTGATTATCGATACTGCAGGTCGTCTTGCAGTAGACGAAGAGATGATGAACGAGGTTAAAGAGCTTCACGCTATCTGTGAGCCTACCGAGACCATGTTCGTGGTTGACTCCATGACCGGTCAGGACGCTGCCAATACCGCTAAAGCTTTTGCTGAAGCTCTGCCTTTAACTGGTGTAATTTTAACTAAGGCTGACGGTGACGCCCGTGGCGGTGCTGCTCTGTCTGTTCGTCAGATCACTGGTAAGCCAATTAAGTTCATCGGTATGGGTGAAAAGGTTGTAGCTTTGGAACCTTTCCATCCTGACCGTATCGCCTCTCGAATCCTTGGCATGGGTGACGTGCTCTCATTAGTTGAAGAGATGTCACGTAAGACCGATCTTGCTAAGGCAGAACAGATGGCTAATAAGTTGAAGAAGGGTGAAACCTTTACTCTTCAAGACTTTTTAGATCAGATTCGTGAGATGAAGAAGATGGGTTCGATGAATGACATCATTAGTAACCTACCAGGTGGTGCCAAACTCTTAGAGAAAGTAGGCTCCAAGGTCACTGATGATCAGCTCAAGCATACTGAAGCTATCATACTATCCATGACTCCAAAGGAGCGAAATCACCCTGACCTTTTAAAGGGATCACGTAAAAAGCGTATCGCTGCAGGTGCAGGTGTAGATGTAAGTGATGTAAATCAGCTCTTACGTCAGTTTGAACAGATGCAAAAAGCAATGAAGATGTTCAAGCGTGGCGGCATGAAGGGTATCATGAACACTATGCGCGGTATGATGGGCGCTGGTGGTATGATGCGCGGCATGATGGGCGGCGGTGGCCTGCCTCCAATGGGTGGCGGTGGCTTTAAGCGCTAGGCTAGATGAAAAGATCACCACTATAGATGCGTACATCCTCGCTACAAGATGACAAACTTGAGCGCACATCTATAATGAAAAAAGAAGGCAGCTAAAGATGGCTGCCTTTTTTTATATCCACTATAGGCAGCTTATATACAGTCGCCATATAAGATCACCACAAGCTCATGAAGCGTACATCAACGTAAGATCCCTAAACTTTCGGTCACTAGGATCAAGATCATAGAGCGATGGGGTAACAAAGGCTATGTTTATGCGTTTTAAGCTCCATCAGTGCGATGATTAAAAGGCAAGATCACAGCTTAGTTAGCATAAGCATTAGGGGATTGATAGGAGAAAGGCCAAAAAATGCGTCTTTGATCTTGATTTTTGTGAGAAAAGATGTAAAATCGCACTTCTGTATTGATATCTTGGCTGAAGCGCATAACGATTTAGTCCTTATGCACCTCTCAGCTTGAACTTTAAAATAGGTTAATTACGAAATGGTAGTCATTCGTTTACGTCGTGCTGGCGCTAAGAAGCGTCCTTTCTATCACGTAGTAGTTGCTGATTCTCGTTTTGCAGCAACCGGTCGTTTCATCGAAGAGGTTGGTTTCTTTAACCCAATCGCTCGTGGTAAGGAAGTCCGTCTCAAGTTAGACATGGAGCGCGTTAACTACTGGAAGGGTGTAGGTGCTCAGCCATCTGACCGCGTTGCTCGTTTAATCAAGGACGAGGAAATGGGCGCTGAGGCTGTTGCAGCTTACAAGACTGCAAAGTACGAGAAGGCTGTAGCTGCTCGTAAGGCAAAGGCTGAGGCTGAGGCCGCTGCTGCCGCCGCTGAGGCTGCTGCTGCAGAAGCTCCTGCTGAAGCTTAATAAAGCATTACCCGACTAATGGTCGATGATGCACCACGCTCCATGGGTAGACTAGGCTCTACTTATGGCTTAAAGGGCTACTTAAGAGTTCAGTCCTTTACCGAGCAACCTGAAAACCTTTTTGACTACTCGCCATGGTATATTCGTCGGCGTGGAGAAGAATGGCGTGAGGTTCAGGTAGAAGCTTGGAAACCGCATGCTGACGGCTTTATAGTTAAGCTAGATGCGGTCAATGTCAAGGAAGAAGCAGCGCTTCTTACTGGCATGGATATCGGGATCAAGCGCTCAAGCTTGCCCGCACTTCAAGACGGCGAGTTCTACTTAGTAGACCTCGAAGGATGCACAGTCATCGGTCTTGATGATGTAAACCTCGGAGTTGTTTCGAGGGTTGTGGATCAAGGAGCTGCTCCTTATATGGTAGTGTCTCCCTCTGACCAAACGAAAGGTGGACCTCGTGAGAGGTTAATTCCTTACGTTAAAGGCCCGATTGTTACGCATGTCGATCTCGATGCAAAGACAATCCGGGTTGAGTGGGGCGAAGATTACTAAACCGCTCCTGAAAGGACAAATAAGAGTTTAAACGCCAGCAATGCTGGTACCTTTACAGGATTTAAATATGTGGTTTGGTGTAATATCGCTCTTCCCTGAGATGTTCAGTGCTGTATGTAATTCAGGTGTAACGTCACGAGCTGTCAAACGTGGCCTTATAGAGGTCAACGTTTGGAATCCTCGAGACTTCACATTAGATAAGTATCAAACCGTGGACGATAAGCCATATGGCGGCGGTCCAGGTATGCTTATGAAAGTACAGCCGTTACGAGATGCAATCAGCGCAGCTCGACAAAGAGCACCTGAGGGAACAAAAGTCGTGTATATGTCTCCGCAAGGAGAACGTCTTAGCCACTCACTGGTCACGCGATTCCATAACTGGGGTTCGTTAATCCTTATAGCCGGACGCTATGAGGGAATAGATGAGCGTATCCTTCAGAAAGAAGTCGATCTGGAGGTCTCAATCGGTGACTACGTGCTCTCGGGTGGTGAAATCCCTGCTATGTGTGTCATCGATGCGGTATCACGTATGGTTCCTGGTGTTCTAGGAGATATACGTAACGCGCATGAGGATTCTTTTGCCGACGGATTGTTGCACTTTCCTCAGTATACTCGTCCTGAAGTTATCGACGGGATGGAAGTTCCTGAGGTGTTAATGAGCGGCAATCACGAAAAGATCCGTCGTTGGCGATTGCAGCAGGCATTAGCCCGTACATATGAGCGGCGTCCTGATTTATTGCAGTCAAGATTACTAAATCGTGAAGAGCAAAAGCTCTTAGACGAATACCTTGAGCAAAAACAGCTCAAGGATTAGAAGAATTTACTTTAGGTAGGTAAAAAATGGCTAGCCATCCAATTATTGACCAGCTTGAGAAAGAGCAGCTTCGTCAGGACATCCCTGCATTCAACCCAGGTGATACCGTTCGTGTTGAAGTACGTGTAGTAGAAGGCGACAAGACCCGTCTGCAGGCTTTCGAAGGCAACGTTATCGCTAAGCGTAACCGTGGCTTAAACTCTTCTTTCACCGTTCGCAAGATCTCTTCTGGCGAGGGTGTTGAGCGTGTCTTCCAGACTCACTCCCCAATGATCGCTTCTGTTAAGGTTACCCGTCGTGGTGACGTTCGTCGTGCAAAGCTGTACTACTTACGTTCACGTACTGGTAAGGCTGCTCGTATCCGCGAGAAGGTTTAACAGTCAGACAGGTTTAATTCCTGTTAAGGCCGCAGACTCTTGTTTGCGGTCGTTTGTGGCTCAAATTTTGAGCCTGCCAAGAGCCTTGTTTGCACGAACAAGGCTTTTGTCATTTATGGCCCCCAAAAATAAGTTTGGCTGACTATGCACGCCATAGCTCAGTCTAATTTATACCCTAAACACAAGCCACCACGATTGCTCCTCAATCCCACCGACAACTGGCTATTGCTCTTATCACAGGCTCAAAGTGTCCTCACTTTTCCAAGCGCTACTTTTCATCATAAGTCCTTTAACGCTAAAAGCCACCTAAAGCTACTAGCTGTGTCAAAGATCTTCTAGTCTATTAGACGCATCAACTGGCAGCGAAGGCTATTAGCCGCATCAACTGACTGCTTTATACACTACGCATCCATTGCATACAAAGATGACATATGTGCACACGTAGCAGCTTTATTGAGGCCATTGTAGATGGTCATTTGCAGGTTAAAGCATTGCTTACTAACGCTGGTTAGAGCATTGCGTACTAACACAAGGGTGCTGAGCGTCTTAGTGATTTTTCGTGACTATTAGTCTTTATAGCAGGAGCCCTAGGGGCATGTTGCAGTAGTAAAGACTAGGCTTTTGCGCATAAAAAAAAGCCCTATTGCTTGGGAACTCCTTTGGTCACATTCTTGATCTATTGGTATAAATATACTTAATTCCTTGATCTAATGGCATAAATATATGCGATTCCTTGATCCATTGAGCTAAATACATTGTTCCTTGATTTAAGTTATGCTAAAATATAATTATATATTCAAACTTAGACCAAGGATAAAATAACATGAGCCTCCCTAAGCTGCCTCCTCTAAAACTATGCTTTCCTGAAGGTAGAACATACGTTCAAACCTACAAAGGTGTATGGGAAAAGGAACTTAGGGATGAGCAAGGAAACGTCGTTAGAAAGGGCCGTTCTCGTACGATTGATCGAAAGACTGTTGGAAAGATGAAGCCAGGAACAAGAACTGGATACGTTCAGTTCTACGAGTCTTTCTATCAGGATTATCCAGAGCTGAGAGACTATGCTGTCTATAGAAATGAAGATAGCTCATTCACGCTAAAGCGAATAAGCAATCTTAACGTTCAGAACAGTGAAGATGCTGAGCTTATTGATGGTGTTATCGGTACCGGTGACTATGAGCTGTCTGATAGCGGTAAGGTCATTAAATCTGCATCTGGCATTCCTATGTCTAGAGACCCAGCTGAGTTGGTACATGCAAGTAGTGTTTATACAAATCATGCTGAAAGCTTTGTTGCAAATGACCATAGTGCTCGAGAGCTAATCTCGACAAAGAAAGGTGGATGCTTCTTGTTTGTCGATGATTCATTTCATAAGACAGGCTTGTCCAATGCATTAATCCGCACATTTAAAGAAGCTTGCCGCAACATGAGCGCACGCAAGGCATACATCTATGCTCGCCATATTGAGGCCTATCTAGCTCAGATGAACATAACTGGAGACAATACTTACGAAAGTTTCAATCGCTTCTGCAAAGAGCACGAAACAATGATTGAGATGTCTCCACATAAAACAACATTAAAGCGTATAGCTGCTCTCATAACTCCAAAGTTTATGGATACTTTCCATAAGCACTTCATTGCTGAATACATCAAAATCAACCACACAAACATAATTGAGGATGGCATTGTTCTTCTCGTTGATGGAAGTCCAATTGCCCATAAGAATAAAGACCGCATCTTTGTTACAACTGGCAGAGCGAAGAATGGCGAATTTCAAAACCAAATGAATGTGCAGTTTATGTGTGACGCTACAAATGGATGCGCTCCGATTGGCATTGATGTGTTTAATGGCAATACAACCGATATTGCTGCATTTAAGAACGTATTGCAAAAAGTAGCTAACTACAACCTGACATCAACTAACTACACCGTTGTAGCTGATAAAGGTTATACCAGCCTTGATAATATGGTCGCAATTGAGCGCAATGGAGGTCATTTCATATTAAACTGCAGAAAGGGCGACAACACTGATGTCTGTAAAGCTATTAAGCGTGCGATAAAAAAAGGACTTCACACTAACGGCACGTATTTCTCAGGAGATAATGCCGATGAGTGCTATGAATACATAGATGATCCTTACAAGTATGATTCAACGCCGGTACAGGGTAAGAGAGCCCGTAAAGACGCAATAATGCGTGTTAGATACCATGTCTTCTACAACTGTAGAATTTACGAGGACGCTGCACGCAAGCTTAGAGAAGAGTTAAGAGCAGCCATTGAAGCATACTCAAAGGCTAGTGAGCTAACATCTGAGCAGCAAACCATCCTTTCAGAATACACTGATTTTGATGCAGAGAAATATAAGCCAGGTCAAGAAGGCAAAGAGCTATTTGTATTTGTGAATAAGGTAAACGATGACCTCAGATATGAGGGGTATCAGGTGTTAGTCACAAATAACTTAAAACTTAGTTCTTTAGATGTTCGTAAGCTTTACGATTCTCGTGTAAGCATTGAAACAAAAATTCAGAACATGAAGCAGCATCTTGGCGGAAGAACAACAAAGAGTAAGAGCGACGCAGGTTTAATGCAAAAGCTATTCTTCCAGTATCTTGCGTTAATCATATCTTCTGATATTGGTAACCGAGTGGCACAGGCACGCAAAGAACGATCTGGTAAATACTCTGATGTATTTAGATCAAAGAAAGAGGTGTTCTCGGTTTTAAGCGAGATGGTAGTGGATAAATACAAAAGCGGCTTAGTATGGAAGCCTATATCCCAGAAGCACAAATATGTACTTGATTGCTTAGGAATCAATATGCCTTCGTCACTATTGTCTTGTACTAAGTTAGGAGAGAAGTATGAGGAAGCACCAGCTATATCTGATGATCTCGCTGGTGACGAGGAGCAGATAGCCTACCTGTAAAGATCCTATAAGAATGGCTTAAATATGCGGCGCATCCTCATTTTGTGAGTTTTGATTGCCGCATATTTGTCACATTCATTGATCTAAGGAAAAATGTGACCAACGGAGTGGGAATAGGGCTTTTAGGTTATGGTTCTAGCTTAGCTTGTTAAAGCATAAGCTTTAGAGGTTTGCAGTATTAGATATAGCCAAATAAGGTAGCTAAGATGTAGCCAAATACGCATGATGAAGCTACACCAATCAGACCTGGAAGAATGAATGAGTGGTTGATTACGAACTTACCAATGCGAGTAGTACCAGTACGATCGAATTGGATAGTTGCTAAGTCTGATGGGTAGGTTGGCAGAATGTAGTAGCCGTAACATGCTGCAGCAAAGGCTACGATGATGCCAGGCTCTACACCAATGCCTAAGGCAATTGGTACGAAAGCGGCTAATGCAGCAGCCTGTGAGTTAACGAACTTAGAGATTAACAGCAGCATGATAGCGTAGGTCCACTGGTGCTCTTTAACGATGTCACCTAAGAACTCTTTCATCATTGGGGTGTGCACAGCGAACATGGTGTCAGCCATCCATGAAATACCGAACACAGCAACCAGAGCAATCATACCTGACTTAAAGATTTCGTTAGAGGCAATCTTCTTGGCTTCAGTTGGAGTAAAGATGATGATTAAGGCACCAGCAAGTAACATAAAGGCCTGAATTACATGCACCATAGAGATGTACTTAATATCAGGATTACCCATCTTGTCCTTAAGTGGGATAGCAGTGATAGTGCCATCCTTGATAGCCTCTTTGAACTTGCTATCAGCACCGTGATCAGACTCTTGATCAAAGCCTAATGCCTTAAGGTTGATTTCACCCTTATTTGAGCCAGTAGAAGTCCAACGCAGTGGAGTATCGGCGCTTATAGTGGTCTCATAGGCCATCTTCTGACCCCATGAAGGCTTGATGTCATTAGAGGCACCAACCACAGCCACAGCAGCAATAGCGCCTAAGAAAATCCACATGGCAAGCCAGCTAGACTTAGGCAGCTTTACGCCTAAAAGACTCTTAGAATCACCATATACGTACTTCTTGAACTCTTCGTCCTTGAGCTTCTCTTGGAACTCTTTATCGTCCTCAAGATCCTTACCTCTAAACCAGCTGAAGATACCAATGCAGAGGATACCAAATAAGGTGCTAGGAATGGTTACAGCAAGCAGGTCTAAGTAGCCGTCAAATCCAGGGATCTTGTGATCAGAGGCTAGTAAGAAAGCAGACAGTGAAACAACTGCTACTGATACAGGGGATGCAATAATGGCAAGCTGTGATGAAATGGAAGAGGCTGCCATTGGACGCTCAGGACGAATACCATTCTTAATAGCGATGTCATAAATAATCGGCATGATGGTATAAACCACGTGGCCAGTACCACAGAGCATGGTTAAGAAGCCGGTGATGAATGGAGCGATGATGGTTACGTACTTAGGATTCTTACGTAAAACCTTTTCTGCAATCTGCAGCATTACATCTAAGCCACCGCTAGCCTGCAGTGTAGCTGAGGCAACTACTACCGCTAAGATGGTAATCATAACGTCGATAGCAGGCTTGCCTGGTTGAATGTGGAAAACGAAGATCAGAACCAGGATGCCGATACCACCGAGCATACCAAGTGCTAAACCGCCTTTTTTAGCGCCATAGAATAAACAGGCTAGAACAACGATGATTTGCACGAAAAACTGCATACCATCGGACATTGAAGTAAAGAGCTCCATAAGGCCCCCTAATCAGATCACACACATCTCATAAATTCATTTCATGAGCATTTGTGCATATTTTAGATTACGTATAGCTGACTAAGATAAGCTGGAATTGTGAATTATGAAGCTGGCTAGAAAACTAAAACAAAATGGTAAATTTAGATGTATAAGATGACAATTTTCTCTCTGTTCATGATATGATTTCTCATTTTCTTGTTTTCAACATCAAGTTTTAAATTTACTCAAAGCCAATATACATGCGGATTCTTGCTGTATAGCTAATAACTATAGTAACAACAAAAGTAATGCCAAAATGAGCATGATGTTCTTAATAGCAAGAGGTCTAAATTGGTAGAAAAAATGAGTGAGAGAAAGAAGATAAGAATTTGATGGCGGTAGATCGGATCGGTAGATACAAAAAAACCAGCCTGAAGCTGGTCTTTGAAAAATTTTGAAATGCCCAAAAACAAAAAAACCAGCATAAAGCTGGCTAATTGCGGTCATCTCGGAGCAGTCTAGACCAACTCACTTAGTTGGTTGCGGGGGCAGGATTTGAACCTACGACCTTCGGGTTATGAGCCCGACGAGCTACCGAGCTGCTCCACCCCGCGATTGAATGAGCACATTATATGGAATGGGCTATGAGCTGTCAACACTTTTATGAAAAAAGTTTGGTTTTTTGTCCTTATCAGAAATATATAATCATACTCTAATAGTACATGATGCCCATATACATGCCATTTGTGAACTTTGATCTAGATCTAAAAATATTTGACTTCGAACTTAAAATTATTGGCATATAGACCATATGTATTGTTTGTATTTAGCACTTAGAATGAAAAATCGCCGTTCACATACCCCTCTGTAAGGCTATATGCTGCTCGTTAAATAAAATTAAGGGATGTCGGTAAGAGACTGGACACTCCCAGACACTCCCCTAAAAAAGAAGAATGTAGGTCATGGAGTAATTATGCACCAAAGAAAGGGGTAAAAGGGAGGTTTGAGACGGGCTCTATAACAGATGCATGCTGCTATTGGGTAGAGGAATCAGATTATGTGCTTGGGATGGAAAATTAAAAAGGCCACATAGTTAAGGTGTGGCCTTTTAATTAAAATTAGTGTAGCTACAAGAGCGATTACTTTTGCTGAACGGTGAATACTGAGTTTTCAGTACCAAAGTCGTTGCGGCAGTATGACTCAGCATCCCAGTCGTTGTCGAACTTAACTTCACCGTCGTTCATGATGTACTTAAAACGGTATTGATAGCTTGGCTGAATATCAGTAGGAACGGTGATTGAGCCTCTGAAGGTGCCGTTCTTCTGTGGCTTCATAGCAACTGGCTCCCAGCCATTATGCTCGCAGATTAAGAAGATCTTGTCAGCGCCTGCAGCAGCTTCTTTCTTGATGTAGAAAGTAATGGTGATCTTCTTGCCGTCCTTGGTTGGGCTCTTGGCAATACTCATGCAAATATCCTCTATTACAGTTGTTGCATTGCAGTCGTTAGCAATCAGTGCACATCTCTTAGGTGCGTAAACTGATAGGGGCTGCATTAGCAATCTTGTGGTCATAATGTGGCAGCAAGTTAGTGAATTGTGCTGCCACTGAGCAGTGAAATCTTTTGTGCTTAGTTATCAAGTTGCAATCATTATGGTGTTACTCAAACGATCGCCACTGTTATAGATAAAACGTGCTTGGCCAGATCTGATGGCAAAAAGTGCTTTGGCTGATCTGTTGGCACCAATAATAGTGATTGCAGATCTGTTGGCAGCAATAAAAGTGCTTGGCAGATCTGATTACAACATTTGATAGCTAAGTTTTGATGTTGATGCTGTCTTAGACAAGCGAAGGTAAGCTTGTCTTAACTAAACGTCTTTGTTCACAAGTTAATCAGGTGTATCTGCTTTTGAGATCGCTCTTTACGAAGATGCTTTGACCTGTATAGGTAGGTGGTGATCCTACATAAAGCCTATGTCACGCCTTATCTTTTCCAATATGTTAATTAGCTTAGACAGTGCGTATTGAGGGTTGTATAAGGTGGGTCTCACCCACGTGTGAACACCCTCTGAACACCCTATGCAAAAAGTACTTTGGTAAATTTTAAGTACGAACAAAGATTATGCATAAGGGCTATTATAGGTAACTTGCATGCATAGATCTATTGCTTAAATTTGCGGATTTGTTAATTTTAGGAGGGTGGTGCCACCCTATAAGACACCCTCTTGCCACGTTGTATGCGGGTTAGATAACAATCGCGTAAATAAGTAGTTATATCTGTGAAATCTTAAAATTTTCTAAGATCTTGATGACGTTGCACAATTAAGTGACAAAAATGGCGTGATCTTTTCCTAATTTAGTACCCAAGGCCTTGGGTTATGATAGGGTGGCATGAGGGTTATTATGAGGGTGTAAGTAAACGATACAGAGGGTGCTTTAACTTGAAAATGTGATATATATCAACTTTATAAGGGTAAGTAGGTAGGGTTCCTAGTCTTTACAAAGCGTGCTAACTGAGGGTTAAGCCTAGGGTTAAACGAGGGTGTCAGGTGCGTGGCTATAGCTAAACATATCTTAAGAGCAAGCTAGCTAAGCATATTGCAGTTGTAATACGGCAATACGTATTGATGAGGCGCTATAGCCGTTGATTAGTAAACTTCTGAAGTTGGACTCGCTCTTACTAGAGATCTTCGATCTCATGATTAGAGACTGTATCGATGGTCGAGGCTTGAGTATGCTTACTTGTTTGGCTATCTTGTAGTTCTAGAGGATCATCATCTGCGGCTAATGCTGCTTCAAGATCGCTAGGATCTATGCCAAATGCACTCTTGAGCTTGCCAAGTTGTGATAGAGCGAGATCATCTATCTTATTCATGCTCATAAAGTCTTGCATTAGCTTTTTAGTGAACCATGGTCTTAAGTAGTATGCACGAGGATAGGTAGTAGTAAAGTTGCCAGAAACATCGCGCACTTTGATGTATTCACTCGATGCAGCTGCTTTTGGTCGCATCTGAATGACATTGCCAGCGCTGCCATCAATTTCACGTGCCGATGCATTCAAAATGAGCTCGTTAAACTCATTGTAATCTTGTTCAAAGAGCTCAAGTGTTTGAGTATCAGGCTTGAAAAAGAAGTAGCCTAAGATGCGTCTTTCGGTGATCTTGGCTCCCTTTGGAGCTAAAAGGATCACAAAGAGCATATGGCGCAGTTTGTGGTAAAGGTGAGATTGCTCAAAAGGTATGAAACGCTCAGGATTGAGATCTGCCATGCACAAGAACGTGCTTTGAGCAGGCATGAGATCAAAGCCTACTGGCAGTGTCTTAAGCTCGATACCAAGATTAGTAAAATCAGGCTCTGAGAGGGTGCCAGCATCAGCTCCTAAGAAGATCTCTGTAAGTTGACCTGCAAAGCCTTTTCCAGCACGGTTGTTATAAGGAGAATCTACTCCGGAGAGAAAGGCAAGCTCACTAAGAGAGCGGCCCGTGATGAGATCAAGGCGTTTAATGAGATCGGCGCGAGTTTTAGGTTGACTAAGTTTGAGTAAGCTATTGAGCTCTTTACGGTACTTAGGTGCACTTTTACTTTCGCTCAAATGCTGTGGCTGTAAAATCGCTGCATTACTCATGATCTAGTCTTCCTCAATGTGAGCTCAACAGTCTAAACCAATTAAGAGAGTATGTCTTGCTTTTAGCATGACAGGAGCATGAGTATTATCCTGCTTCTTTGTATGATTATGTATTGTCTATTGTGGTAAAGGCCTGTTGGTGTGGGAGCTAGGGATTATTGGGGTTTGAGGCAGTTTTTAGCTGAATTTGTGGCATTTTTGCGATTTTTGCATGTTTTTAGGTAAAAACTCAGAGCTTATGTAATGAGTAATGTTCGATTTTGCGATGCATACCATAAACATAGTTTACGCCTTATGGGATAATAATTGCTTGACAAAACAATGCAGGAGGCGGCTTCAAGACGTTTTTGTGCATCTTTGTCAAAGGTGTTTAACGCCTCATTTTTACGCTTGTAAGCGCTTTAAAATAGTTGAGTAACAGCTACTCAGGTGCATGAGATAGAACGCTTATCTTGTGCTCGAAAAGAGTGTTTGAGTGTTTATACGTAGAGTGCGGCGCTATTGTATGAGGCTTTTTTGCGATGATGGATCAAGACGGTTTCAGACCCAATGTGGGCATGGTGATCTTTAATCGCAAAGGTCAGGTGCTATGGGCACGGCGCATTCGGCAAAATTCCTATCAATTTCCTCAAGGAGGAGTGAGGGATAACGAAACCGAAGAAGAGGCAATGTATCGCGAGCTCTACGAGGAAGTTGGGCTAACTAAAAAAGATGTTTGGATTGTTCAAACTTCTAAAGATCATCATTGCTACCGTTTGCCTAAACGAATTTTAGATGCTCATAAAGACAATGAGTTTTTAGGCCAAAAACAGCGCTGGTTCTTATTGTCTTTAGAAGATGAATCAAAACTTAATGATGTAATCAACTTCACGAGCTCATCGCATCAAGAGTTTGATGGTTGGCGTTGGGTCAGTTATTGGTATCCAGTACGCAATGTAGTTACATTCAAACGCGATGTATACAGGGCCATTCTTACAGAGTTTGCCTCTGCAGCTTTAGGACTTGATTTACATCCTCATAAACATGGTGAAAGGCGTAGTCGACCCCACTCAAAGCGTCGTCGCTAAGCGCTTCTTGTTAGCGAGTGCGACTTAGTAGAGTGATTAAGCTTTAATGACACTTTAGTGGGCTTTGGCATGTGATTTTAGCTATCTGATCTAAGATTATCAGCACTTATTAAGTCACGGCACCTTTCATATTATAAGATTAACTAGTGAAACCACCTCTTTACTTAATTATCATGTCTAGAGTTTGGTTTGATAAAGATAGAGACGTATGTAAACGTTTAGCTATCTGATGTTTAACTTGTTAATCAATGCGCGACAAACTCGCAATGCTGCTTGAGCAGCAGATAGATAAACATCGTGCGGAGTTAAGGTATGGACGGAAGAATATTCTTACAAGCATTGCGTCAGATTACTGAGGCAGTAACGGGCGAGCTGGATATTAAAAAGGCAATGGATATCCTGGTACATAAGATTCGCCTGACTACTGAGACCGATTGCTGTTCGATTTATCTTCTCGATAGCTTCCGCAAACGCTATCGTCTGATGGCGACTGACGGTCTGTCACAGTCTGCTGTAGGTAAGGCTACCTTACATTTTGATGAAGGTTTAGTGGGCGTAGTTGGTACTACTGGCGAGGTGTTAAACCTAGCAAATGCTCCAAGTCATCCAAACTTTAAGTACCTGCCTGATGTTGGTGAAGACGAGTATCAGTCATTCTTAGGCGTGCCTATTCTAGATCAGGGTTCTACCATTGGTGTGCTCATTATTCAAAGTAAGAGCAGACAGCAATTTGGTGAGCAAGAGGAGTCTTTTTTAGTCACTCTTGCTGCGCAAATGGGCAGCATCATCTCTAGAAGCCGTGAAGAGCACTCTTTAGAAGATGACGAACTTAAGCGTATCAAGGGTATTAGCTCCACTGGCGAAATTGCCATTGCTAAAGCATTAGTGTGGCAGCCAGATACCTCCCTTGATGATGTAAAAATTCAAAAGACTGAGGATTCAACGCTACAAGTTGATCTGTTCACCCAAGTTCTTTTCCAAATGCAAATTGAGATGGATAAGGCCACTCTCAAGATGCAAGAGGGCGAAAAGAGCAATGCCGCATTTGGTTACATGGCCTCTTATGGCAAGCTCCTCGATGACTCTACTTTCTCTGATGAGGTAATTAGCTGCATTGAGCAAGGCCATTACTTAGCCACCTCAGCAGTTAAGTTTGTTATTGAGCGTCGCCTGAAGGATGCTTTAATCCAAGGTCAGGATGATAAGGTCATCGACATTAAAGACTTTGGTCAGGTATTAGTCTCACGTCTGGTGCACGCATGTAATCGTGAGTTCGACATTGACGAGCAAGTAGTGCTCGTTATGGAGAATATGCCTGCAGCCATGGTTGCTGACTTGCCAAAGGATAAGATCGTAGGTTTTGTAGCAACCTCACAAGTATCCTCAGCACACGCTTCTATCTTAGCCCGTGACTTTGGTATTCCTTCTGTCTTAGGCGTTAAGGTTAACATCAATGATCTTGATGGTCATACCGTGATCGTTGATGGTAGAAACTGTGAAGTGATTCTTGACCCACCTGAGTCAGTGATCGGTGAGTTCAAACAGCTCGTAAGTCAGAGCAAGGAGCAGCAGGATCTCTTCTCAAGAGAGGCAACCGAGCCTGCTAACACCTTAGATGGTCAGCACGTCACTGTAAGCTTAAATGCAGGCTTAAATCAGAATGGTTCTGAGGCACTGCAAGCTGGCGATAACATCGGTCTTTACCGTACTGAAATTGCCTTCATGATGTGTGACACTTTCCCTGGTGAGCAACAGCAATATGAGTGGTACTCACGTATTTTAGAGCAATCAGCTCCTAAGCCTGTATGTATGCGTACCTTAGATATTGGCTCAGACAAGGGTCTGCCATATTTGCAAAGCAAGGAGCCAAACCCTGCTTTAGGTTGGCGTGGTGTACGTGTCACTGTGGATATGCCAAATATTCTGCATACTCAGTTACGCGCTATGCTGCTTGCTCATCAGAAGTATGGCAACTTAGAGCTCATGATTCCTATGGTGTCATGCATGGAAGAAGTGCACTTTGTTAAGAGTGCCATTATTGAGGTTGCTAATGAGCTGCGACAGAAGACTGGCAAAGAGGTTACTCTGCCACCATTTGGCGTGATGATTGAAGTTCCATCCACTACTTACTTAATGGATGAGCTATCTCAAGAGGTAGACTTCTTCTCTATCGGCTCTAATGACTTAATTCAGTACTTATTGGCAGTAGATAGAGCTAATCCAAATGTGGCTCGTTTCTATGATTGTTTCCACCCTGCAGTGGTGCGTTGCTTAAAGGGTCTGGTCGATAAGGCTAAAGAGCACAATAAGCCAATTACCGTATGTGGTGAGTCTGCTGGTGATCCTCTGTCTGCTTTACTGCTCTTGTCACTTGGCTACACCTCACTGAGCATGAATAACTCATTTATTGCTCGTATTAAGTACATCATGCGTCGTGTATCCTGTGAGGATCTGCAAAAGCTAGCAGCCGAGGCTCTCAAGCTTACTGATGGTAAGTCTATCCGTGCGCTGTATGATGCCTATGCTGCAAATCAGGGCTTAGGTAAGATCATGTCATCTTACCAACAGGAAATTAAAGCCATTATTGAAAGCGGTGAGAAGACCGACAATCACTAGTATTGCTTGATTTTCATACGGGGCTTTAAATTACCCATAATTTGAGGCTTTGAAACACCCATAATTTATGGCTATTAGGCAGCGATTATATGCTGCTAAAAGCCCACTTAGCCGCTAAGCTTTAGAGATCTTAGCGGACTGAGCCGCTAAGTTTAAGAGATCTTAGCGGCACTAACAGGCCGCTTTTGCGGCCTTAATTTTTTATATATGCGGCAGCTTATTAACGCCGGATCTTTTGTCTTGGTTTAGCTTAACTACGATAATATTGCGCTGATTGTGCGATAGGATAATGTCTGTGTTAATATTCGGTGATTTTTGTTCTTGAGGCCGAGCTAAGCTCGATCTTAAGAAAGTTGCTGTTTTGCTAGTTAGGAGCCGCACTTTGGGTGTGGATAATGTAATATGCAGGTCTATCTTGATTTAATGAAGAAGATCCTCGATGAGGGTGTAGATCGTTCTGATCGTACCGGAGTAGGTACTCGTTCAATTTTCGGTACACAGATGCGTTTTGATCTGTCTGAATCATTCCCACTTCTGACTACCAAAAAGGTTCACTTACGCTCCATCATTTATGAATTATTATGGTTCTTAAGTGGTGATACCAACATCAAGTTCTTAAAGGACAACAAGGTCACCATTTGGGACGAGTGGGCTGATGAAAACGGCAATTTAGGTCCTGTATATGGTAAGCAGTGGCGTCGTTGGGAATGTGCTGATGGTCGTATCATCGATCAGATCTCCAATGTAGTAGAGCAGATCAAGAACAATCCACAAAGCCGTCGTCTTATCGTCAATGCTTGGAACGTAGCTGACGTAGATAAGATGGCACTGCCTCCATGCCACTTACTGTTCCAGTTCTATGTGGCCAATGATCGTTTAAGCTGCATGCTCTATCAGCGCAGCTGTGACTTTTTCTTAGGTGTGCCTTTCAACATCGCCTCATACTCCTTACTGTGCATGATGATCGCTCAGCAATGTGGTCTCAAGCCTGGTGAGTTTGTGTGGACTGGTGGTGATACTCACCTGTACTCCAACCATTTTGAGCAGGCCAAAGAGCAGCTGTCACGTACTCCACGTGCTTTACCAAAAATGTTAATCAAGCGTAAGCCAGATAGTATTTTTGACTATAAGTTTGAGGATTTTGAGCTAGTCGATTACGACCCATATCCAGTCATCAAGGCTCCTATTGCTGTTTAGTTGTTAACAGCTAGCGCCAAAATTAAACAATAATTAAAAGCTAAGGGCATTAAAGTGCTCTTAGCTTTTTCTTTATTCACCCCTGCCTAAACAAAATGGATTGTATAAAAGAAAAGAAGCTGCCTGATGGCGGTGCAAAGACACCGCTATAGCGTACGCATGTACGGGGCCATAGCGGGCGCTGGTGCAGTGCCATGGCGGGTGCACAATGCTTGCATGGTAACATGGTAGGGCTGTTTATTGTCTTGGAACTCATTTAAGATTTTTTTGAGTGTGTATGTGTGTGGTTGTAAGGCTTTTTAAGCTTTACAGATATTACTAAGGATAATGTATGTGTGGAATTGTGGGCGCTGTTGCTTTGCGTCCTATTGCCGAAATCTTAATTTATGGGCTTAAGTCTTTAGAGTATAGAGGCTATGACTCATCAGGCATCTGTATGTGTGATGATGATTGTATGGTGATTATTAAAAGCCCTGGTAAAGTTAGTGCTTTAGAGAATTTGGTCAAAGAGCAAAAGCAAAATGGCAAGATAGGTATTGCTCATACCCGCTGGGCTACTCATGGTCGTCCTAGTGTAGAGAATGCTCACCCTCATCAGGTGGGAGCTGTAACTTTAGTTCACAACGGTATTATTGAAAACTACCAAGAGCTAAAAGCGCAATTACATAATAGTGGCTATAGCTTTAAGAGTTCTACTGATACTGAGGTATTAGCTGCTTTAATTGATAGTTGTTACCAAAAACAGGAAAAACACGGTGCTCAAGGAGAGCTTTCTTTAGAGCAATTAAACTATCAAGCTCTATCTTGTGCCTTATCCTTGGTTAAAGGCTCTTATGCTATAGCAGTAATTTTTGATAATGACCATGACCATATTTATATTGCTAAAGAAGGTTCACCTTTAGTGTTGGGTCTGGGCATTGGTGAAAACTTTGTTGCCTCTGATGTTTTAGCTCTCACTAGTGTTACCTCTCGCTTTATTTACTTAGAAGACGGCGATAGAGGCATAGTAGGACGTAATGATTATCAGCTTTTTGATAGCCATGATAAGGCCGTGACCCGTGAGGTTAATAGCCTAGAACATAGTAGTGAGTTGTTAGGTAAAGGCCCTTATAAGCACTACATGCAAAAGGAAATATTTGAGCAAACCGATGCCTTAGTTAATACTATGATGGGTAGGCTTAAGGATAGTGATATTGATGAAGATAGCTTTATTGCTAACCACGATAAGGTTAAGTGCTCTTTTACCGAGCTATTAAAGGACATTGATCATTTAGAGATTGTTGCCTGCGGCACTTCTTATCACGCCGCCTTAGTAGGTAAGTATTTAATAGAGCAATATGCTGAAATTAGCGTTAATGTTTCTATAGCATCTGAGTATCGCTACAAAAAGACCATTGTGCCTAGCAACAGTCTCTTTGTGACCATTTCACAATCTGGTGAAACTGCTGATACTTTAGCTGCTTTAAAGCTTGCTAAAACACAAAACTATCTTGCTTCATTATGTATTTGTAACGTAGCTAATAGCTCTTTAGTAAGAGAGAGTGACTATAGTTTATTAACTCGTGCAGGCACTGAAATTGGCGTGGCTTCTACTAAAGCTTTTACTACCCAATTGCTATGCTTTAATTTACTTACTATTGCTTTAGGTCGGGCTCATAATCATATTGATAAAGAACAAGCTCAAAGCTTAATTGCAGATCTTAAGAGTATTCCTAATCTAATTAGTGAAGTCTTAAAGCTTGATAAGGTTATTGAGACCTTAGCTCAAGATTTTGTCTCTTTAGATCATAGTTTATTTTTAGGCAGAGGCATGATGTATCCTATTGCTCTAGAGGGTGCACTCAAGCTTAAAGAAATTAGCTATATCCATGCTGAGGGTTATGCCTCAGGTGAGTTAAAACATGGCCCAATAGCGCTAATTGATAGTCATATGCCTGTAATTGTCGTAGCTCCTGACAATCAGCTGTTGCCTAAACTGATTTCCAATATCCAAGAGGTTAGCGCAAGAGGCGGCAAACTTTATATCTTTACTGATACTACAGTAAAATTAGAAGTTGATGATAAACATCTTAAGGTCTTTACTTTGCCTCATTCTCCTGATTTTATCAGTGCCTTAGTCTTTACTATTCCACTACAACTGTTGGCTTATCATGTGGCCTTAATCAAAGGTAGTGACGTTGACCAGCCTCGCAATTTGGCTAAATCTGTCACTGTTGAGTAGTGGGTGGGGGCCTAATTTTTTTAGGATAAAAATAGACTTTTGGTATACCATAATAAGATATTTGGTTGAAAATAGGAGGCAGTAGAGCATCCTTATTAATTATTGCTGAAAAAGGCTTGGGAAAAGGATTTTTATATTATGAGCGAAATTAACTGGGGCAAGATTAAGTGGCAGTCTCGTCGTGGTATGCGTGAGCTTGATCTGATGCTATTGCCTTTTGTTGATATTGATCTGCCTAAGATGGATGCAAGCGTAGTAGATGACTATTTAGATCTACTCGATGCCAGCGATCTTGAGTTATTCCGCTGGTTCCATCGCATCAATGAAGCCGACACCGAACGTCGTCGCAAGATGGTGGACATTATTATTGAGTGTCACGCAGGCCGTGCTGGCCGTGAGGGTGTTTAACACATAGAACCTTGGTCTAAAGATGGTGGATATGCGCTTATTTATGCTTAAATCAGCCATCTTTAAAGTTATGGTTTTATGATTTGCTCTAAATTCCTTGTTTTGATACATACCTTGTCTAAGCTTTAGGTATGTATCACGATCAATATGCAATTGCGTGCCTATTTAAGTAAATGGAAATGCTGATGTTTGAAGAGTTTACCCTTCCTGGTTTTGTGCTCGAAGCGATTGATAAGATGGGCTGGGAACAGCCTACTCATGTACAAAGTCTCGTCATTCCGAAGGCTTTGGAAGGTGTCGACATTTTAGGAGGTGCACCAACAGGTACCGGTAAGAGTGCTGCATTCTTACTGCCTGTGATTGCGCGTCTTGCTCAGCGTCCCCGTAAAGGTGTGCAATGCATTATTCTTGAGCCGACTCGTGAGCTTGCTATGCAGGTAGCTCAAGTAGCTAAAGAACTCTTAGCATTCCAAGATGAGGCCATTGAGTCAGGCGAGGGCGAGATCACTCAAGAGATCAGCGTAGGTACCATTATTGGCGGTGAAGATCGTGCAGCTCAGCGAGTTTCGATGCCGACCATCGTGTGTGCCACCCCTGGTCGTCTGCAAGAGTTCTTACGCAAAGAGTGGTTTGACAGTGACGATGTCGAGTTATTGGTCATCGATGAGGCTGATCGTATGCTCGACATGGGCTTTAGAGATGACATTGCTGCAATTACCCGTTGTCTAGAGCGTCGTTTCCAAACCATGCTCTTCTCAGCCACCTTAGAGGGCTTTGGCGTAAGAGACTTTGCTCGCAATGTGCTCAATAATCCATCTGAGATCGTCGTAGGTGGTGGTGAGGAATTTACTGAGAAGCTCCCAGAGCTCTTGCAGTCACGTGCTTACTATGCAGCTAATGACTCTCAAAAGGTTAAGATCCTCTTGCACTTATTAAGTACGATCAAGGGTAAATCTATTATCTTTGTGCGTACGAAAGACACGCTCAGCCGCTTATCTTCCTTACTTTCACGTCAAGGCATGAGCTTTGCAAGTCTTAAAGGTGAGAGCTCACAAAATGAGAGAAAAGCTGCATTGCGTCGTTTCAGTGACGGTGAGGTAGATTTACTCCTTGCCACTGACGTTGCATCACGCGGTCTTGATCTTGATGACGTAGCTTATGTGTACAACTTTGATCTGCCATCAAAAGGCGAGATCTATGTACACCGTGCAGGCCGAACAGCTCGAGCCGGCGCTAAGGGTACTGTAATTAGCTTAGTAAAGGCTGATGAGTTTGCTACCTTAGAGCGTATCGAGCGTTATACCGACCGAAGCATTGAGCGTAGAGCGATTAAAGGACTCTGTGCTTCATTTGAAGAGGTTGGTGCAACTCATCAAAGTGAGAAAAAGCGCGGTCGTGCTTCTCCTAATGGTGGTTTTGATAAGAAGACCAAAGAAGAGAAGAAGCCTCATAAGAAGATTCGTCATCGCGATAAGAAGAATAAAGGCAAGCCTGATTTTGCCGCTAAGCGCGCAAAGAAAGCTGATCGCCTTGCAGCTAAAGCCGCCGTTGCTGATGGGGCAGATAGTACTCCTCAAGCAAAGAGCAATGCATCAGTTAACAATACCGGTGCAAAGGCCGAACCTAAAGATAAGTTAAAGAAGCTTGCTAATAGCGCGGCTTCTAAAAAACAATAAGCTGGTTAGGTTCACATTTTTCTAACAAGGATCGTTTAGATAAGTATCCTTGTGACGTACGATATTGAGGGGTAGCTTTAAGGCTACTTGATATTGAAAGTCTAAAAGAGAATGAATGTTAAACATATGGCACTCTCTTTTAAGCTTAGGTAGTCGCAATACCTCCATCGGGCTCTTAACGTACTGGCTATGCTAAAACCAAGTCGTAGCATCAGCCATAGAAGTTACTTAATGAATTAGTCGGAAGTAAAACCATGGGTGCAACCATTTTACGCAACGCAAGATTACACCTTACTAAGGGTGTTCTTGAAGGCGCTGACTCTTTAGCGGTACAAAACCACCGCATCATTCCGCTCGATCCAGTTTTATTAGAGGATGGCACCTCTGAGGAAATCGATCTTAACGGAATGCACGTTGCCCCAGGCTTTATTGACCTGCTCGTTAACGGCTGCGCTGGTGTAACTTTCAGCTCTGACCTCTCTTTAGACGGTTTAGAGCGTATGCGTCGTTGGCTCACTTTACACGGTACCTTAACCTTTGTTCCAACACTGGTTTCAGGTCCACGTGAGAACATGACCCGTGCACTGGCTGTTACCCGTAAGTTCATGGATAAGCACCCAGGTGTATGCCCAGGTCTGCACCTTGAAGGTCCTTTCATTAACCCAGAGCGTAAGGGCTTCCACGGTAATGGTTATATCCGTGGTATCTCTAACTCTGACCTTGCTTATCTGCGCGATAACATCGATAACATCGCCTATATGACCATTGCTCCTGAAGTGGTGCGTGGTAAGTTCCTTATGGAGCTCATGGGCATGGGTATGAAGTTATCCTTAGGCCACACTAACGCTTCATTCAACGATACTGTGGATGCATTTAAGATGGGTGTTACTAACATTACCCACTTATTCAATGCTATGCGTCCATTAAACGGTCGTGAGCCAGGCATCATCGGTGCTGTATTAAATGCTCAGACTGTAACCACCGGTGTTATTGCTGACGGTCGTCACGTGCACCCTGCTATCGTTCGTATCATTCATCAGCTGCTTAAAGATCGTATGTACATCGTATCTGACTCTCAGGCTGTAGCTGGCTCTCCTGAGGTTCTCAACAGCTTTACTGTTGCTGGTACTGAAGTATTCAACGATGCTAAGCGTGGTCTTATCGACGCTAAGGGCTCTTTAGTAGGCACTAACATCTGTATGATGGACGGTGTTAAGTTCTTAGTTAAGACCTGTGGTATTCCTCTTGACGATGCTCTGATGGCCGCATCCACCATTCCTGCTCGTGTGCTTGGTTTAGACTACGAGTCTGGTTGGATTGACCATGGCTATCGTGCTGACCTTATCGTCTTCAACGATGACTTCAAGATCCGTTACGTAATTCAAAACGGCTTCTTAAAGACCACCGCAGAACTCATCTAATTAAAAGCCTACAAGGCGATGCTTATGCCTAAGCATACAGGCTTGAGCTAAAGTAAAAAAAGCTGCATACCTTACTGTGAGGTTGCGGCTTTTTTTGTCTTTGCGCACGACAAATTAGCATCAGCTTTTGCCTTTGCACACAACAAATTAGCATCAGTTTTGGTCTTTACGTACGACAAATTAGCCTTAGCAAGGCTTGGTTGTTTTTATTGCTTGGGAAAGGTGTGCCTTAGATAAAGCAGCAAAGAGCTGGATGAAGAGATGATGATGGCAAGCATCTAAAGGATGGAGCGACTTACGGGAATCGAACCCGCGCTTGAAGCTTGGGAAGCTACAGTTCTACCATTAAACTAAAGTCGCGTGAGTGCCATTCTATACTAAAGGCCCTAAAAAGCAAGCTGCATCATGTTTGGTGCACACTTAATAAGCCTGGCAATACCACCATTTTGCAACTACGGCTTTACGAGGCGAAGCTGCCACCTGTAAACAGGTGGCAAGATTATATTGGCATTTAGGGCTTGTGTCCGTGGTGGCGATCGGGTTATAGAACCATCTTACGGCGTAGGTACTGAATGGACTCAATGAGGGTGTTAGGGTCGGTTGCAGAGCTTGCTGAGGCAACATAGTGCAGACCCTCATATGGGCCGCCTAAAAGATGGCCATAAGAGGTTAGAGGTAATACCTGACCTTGAATATTAAAGCCGAGGGATTTGAGCTCACGGCAAATCGCTACTGTGTATTCAGCACCAGTAGAGTAAATGCCTCTAAACTCAGGGCAGCGCTCAATTACCTGATGGGTAATTTGTGCATAGGCCGTAGCTATGATGTCCATCGCCTCAATTGCAGAACGATTGCTTTGCTCGAGAATCTTGTTAAACTCCATGATGGTTTGAGCATTAGCGCCAAGGTTGTCTGAGACGGCAAAGACGGTAGTAAACTCGCCAGCGCGGGCGATGACGTTGTTAACGACACGCTCAATTTCTACAGCACGGGTCTGATCATCTACAATAAGATCGATATTCTTAACAGGGACAAAGAGGGTCTTTTCCTCTAAACGCAGCATTTCAACTTGAGCTGCGATAAGAGGGTTAGAACCACCTACTAGACCAAAGATCTTGTCTGAGGATATGCGCTGATTGTTTTGCATGCGCATGACCTTGCGAGCCATGGTAGCAGTGAAAGGACCTGGATCTACAGCTAAGAACTTAATGCCAGACATGAGCACAGCATCGGCAATAGTATTGATGTCCTGCTGTGAGGTACAGTCAAAGACAAGGGCTCTAGTGCCGCTTGAGGCTAAGGCTTTGATCTTATTAGCTAGATAGTCTGGGCCATGGAGCAGATCTTTTAAGTAGATAGGGTCAGATTTATAGCGGAATTTCTCTGTAAAGAGATCGGCTACACGACTGCCTTCGGTGGCGTGTAAATCCTCAAGACCGGCTAGTGATTTCTCCATTGGCTTGCCATCAACTAAGATATAGCCGCCAACGTTGGAGCGCTTGAGCTCTGGGAAGCCTGGAACCACGATAGCCACTCGATCGTTATCGCCTAAGGCATCTAACAGAGCATGGGTTTCAGCACAGGTATTGCCGCGCATAGCAGGGTCAATACGCTTAGCATAGAGCTTAATGTCTGGAGACTTTAAGAGCTTGCCGGCATAAAACACCATCTGATAGCTTTGAATAGGCATCAGATTTCGGCTATTAGTTGAATAGACTAAGCATTCATAATCTTTTGTTAAAGGGTCTTTCAAGCCTCGTGAGCTTGCTAGAGAACATACGGTGGAGCGGTTCTTTTGCAGCATGGCTGCAACTGCTGAAGCTCCAGTAATCTCATCTGCAATTACGACACATTGAGCCATAGAAAAATAATCCTCTTTGAGGGCGCTCCTAGGTAGCTCTATTCATGTTGGCTAGACAAGGTTGTTACTTGACCGCCTGTAAAAACATTTTGCTGTTAATTGCTCCTAAAAATTTTGGAGCGTACATACCAACACAATCAACAATTATCAGCCCTTATCTTGCAAGTCCAGATTATTGGGGCTTAAGCTTACTAGTGTATTTGCTAGTTATTAAGTGATGTTCTTAGTATGTGATGTTTAGTTTGCTACCTTGTGTAGGAGTGTGCCGCTATTAACCTAAAGTTGAAATACGTGCACGAATGTTTAACACCGATGATGGGACAACGGATATTTCGTCTACACCCATACGGATAAGTTCGTGAGTAAATCCCTCATCTGCAGCTAGCTCACCACAGACACCCACCCAAATGCCTTTCTTGTGTGCATTGTTCACTGTCATTTCAATAAGACGGATAACAGCACGGTGGTAAGGGTTTAAAAAGCGGCCGACCTCTGCATTTTGGCGATCTACTGCCAGAGTGAACTGCGTGAGATCGTTAGTTCCGATACTGAAGAAATCGACATGATCTGCAAGCATGTCTGAGATTAAGGCTGAAGCCGGTGTCTCAATCATGATGCCAATCTCTACGTCATCTGAGTACTTAATACCCTCTGCATCAAGCTGCTTTTTGACCTCATTACAAATCCTGATGCAATCTTTAACCTCCTCAACAGAGGTAATCATCGGGAACATAATGGAGAGGTTGCCAAAGGCTGAGGCACGGTAAAGCGCACGCAGCTGAGTGATAAAGACCTCAGGACGGGTGAGGCAAATACGGATTGCTCTCATACCCATGGCAGGGTTTTCTTCGTGCTTAAGCATGAAGTACTCAGCGGTTTTATCAGCACCGATATCAAGGGTACGGATAATCACCTTCTTGCCATTCAAAGCAAGGAGAGCTTCTTTGTAGATATTAAATTGAGTCTCTTCATCTGGGTAATCTTGTGATTGTAAGTAGATATACTCAGAGCGAAGTAGACCAATACCCTCAGCATCAGAGGTTTTGACCAAATCAAGATCAGCAATGGTACCGATGTTGGTAAATAAATTGATCTTGCGGCCAGAGAGCGTCTTCGTCTCTTTACCTCTAAATTGCTCTAAGCGGGCTCTTAAAGCATCCTCAGTACGTTTGCGCTCGGCATAAATGGAGAGTGTCTTCTCATCAGGATCTAAGATGACACGACCGGTGGCTCCATCGACAATCGCTATCTTGCCCTCAAGATCGCTGTTTAAATCGTTACCAATATTGATAACTGCAGGCAAACCTAAGGTGCGGGCGAAGATAACAGTATGAGAGCGAGCAGAGCCTGCCGAAGTAATGATGCCACGTACTAAGTTTTGATCGAGCTGTACGGTTTCAGATGGGGCTAGATCATCTGTGGCCAGAATGATTGGCTCATCAGAGTTAACGAATTGATGCGGGGCATTAAAGCCGGAGCTTTGGTTCAAGATATCGCTAAGACGTCTTGAAACATCCATCACGTCAGCGGCACGACCTTGCATATAGTCGTTATCTTCCATCTGACGGAACATGTCAGCAAAACGGCTACCAGTGATTTCTACAGCGTACTCAGCATTGACCTTTTCGTCACGAATGGTGCCTTCAATGGCATCAACGTATTCAGGGTCATCAAGCATCATCTGGTGAATTTGGAACACGACTGCGTTCTGATCACCAAGCTTTTCTACTGTGGTCTCGTACAAGGTGCCAAGCTGGGCAATGGCCTCAGCACGTGCAGTTTCAAAGCGTGCAACTTCTGCATCCACATCCTCAATGGATCTACGTGTAGCAAGTTGTGCATCGCGTTGGAGAAAAGAGATTCTTCCAACGGCTATGCCTCTACTTGCTGGAATACCATTAAGGATTTGAAATGCATCGCATGCAGAGACATCAGGCTCTGGCAGAGGGCTTTGATACTTAGAGTAGCCACCATAGCTAAGTCCAACGGTAGCAGTATCGCTTAAATGGTTGTCATCACTATCTAATGATCCATTAGCACTGCCGTTGATATAGGCACTCTCATTGAGGTTGCCGCTATCAGATACACCATCAGCTCCTGCTGCATGAGCTTGCGCTGCAGCAGCATCTGCACTGGCTTGAGTAGCATCAGCGCTGCCTGCAGTAGCAGTAGCTTCAGAAGAGGCGGATGCATCAGCACCTGATGCAGTCGCTGCTGCTTTGCTAGCAGTATCTGCATTGGCAAATGATTGGTCATGTGATGAGGCAGCACTCGTGGTGACGCTAGTGCCATCAAGAGTGTGCTTATCAGCATTATCACCCATAGTTACTCCCTTAACTGACGATGAGTCGGGAGTAGGTGATGTTAAATTAGGGTATTGGTTTTGATCGCTCAATTTGACTAGTCCACAAACCGTTAACACCTCAATATTAACTTATGTACTAAGGCTTTGCTTATCTGCGTATCAAATTAAGTATTGCTTTAACCTCATTGCTTGTAAAAAAGCAGCTTTTGAAAGCTTATATATGGTGTACAAAGTCAGTGTAGGAGCGCTTTTGACTGTTAATGGCTCTTAAGTTAGTTTGTTCTTATTTGTGGCTAAGAAAAAACATTGTTTGTCTGCAATTTAGTATGCCTAAGCAAGTGCCATTTTGCTTTTATTGCTAACTTACCAAGAGCTTAAGTATGGGATCTAAGATATTTAGGCACAATGACAGCGCCGTTTAGGGCGTGAGGTGCTAAAATAGGCGCAATTTCTCACAACGGCGCGTTACCACCAGGGCTGCCTGATCTGGTAACACGGTTTGATACGGGTGCGGGCACTTCCTACTCCGCACTCTCGGCCTTAAGGACTTTACAATGGAACTAGTCAAGACTCGTTTTGCTCCGTCACCTACTGGTTACTTACACGTAGGCGGTGCCAGAACTGCTTTATTCTCATGGCTGTATGCCAAACACTGCAATGGTGAGTTCGTTCTGCGTATTGAAGATACCGACCGTGAACGTTCTACTCAGCCAGCTATTGATGCCATTTTAGAGTCCATGGAATGGCTCAACTTAGGTTGGGATGAGGGCCCTTACTACCAGACCAAGCGTTTTGACCGCTACAAGGAAGTTATCGATCAGCTTTTAGCTGAGGGTAAGGCTTATAAGTGCTACTGCTCTAAAGAGCGCTTAGAAGAGATCCGTGCTCAGCAGATGAAGGACGGTGTTAAGCCACGTTACGACGGTCACTGCCGTGAAGATCACTCCGAGCACTCACCTGATGAGCCATACGTAGTACGTTTCCGTAACCCAGACACTGGCATCGTAGCTTTTGATGACATGGTTAAGGGTCGCATTGAGTTCAAGAACGAAGAGTTAGATGACTTCATCATTCAGCGTTCTGACGGCACCCCAACTTACAACTTCTGCGTAGTAGTTGACGACTTTGACATGGGTATTACCCACGTTATCCGTGGTGATGACCACGTTAACAACACCCCACGTCAGATCAACTTATACCGTGCTATGGGCGCAAAGGAGCCAGTCTTTGGTCATTTAGCTATGATCTTAGGTGATGATGGCGCTAAGCTCTCTAAGCGTCATGGTGCTGTTAGCGTTATGCAGTACCGTGAGGATGGTTACCTGCCAGAGGCCTTATTAAACTACCTCGTACGTCTAGGTTGGTCTCATGGTGATCAGGAAATCTTCACCATTGACGAGATGATTAAGCTCTTTACTCCAGAGCAGATCAACAAGTCAGCCTCATCATTCAATACCAAGAAGCTCAACTGGCTTAACGCTCACTACATGAAGACCCAGCCACGTGCTGAGGTAGCCTCTGAGCTCAAGTGGCACTTAAACCGTCTTGGTATCGATACTGATAAGGTTCAAGGTCCTGATTTAGAGTTAGTAGTTAAGAACTACTGCGAGCGTACTCAGACTCTCAAGGAGATGGCAGAGAAGGCTCGTTGCTACTTTGAAGACATCACTGAGTATGATGCAGCTGGTGTTAAGAAGTGGATCAAGGAAGGCTCTGTTGAGATCTTAAAGGACAGCTTAGAGGCTTTAAAGGCATTAGACAGCTGGGAGCCAGAGGCTATTGATAAGGCTTTAGAGGCTATTGCTCAAAAGCATGAGGTAGGCATGGGTAAGGTAGGTCAGCCACTGCGTCTTGCTATGACTGGCACCCCAACTTCTCCAGGTATCGGTGACACCATGGAGTTAGTTGGTCGCGAGCGTACCTTCAAGCGTATTGAAGATGCTATCGCCGCTTTTTCTAAGTAATTAGATTCCATCTTTCACTAAGATAGGCGCATGTACCTGTAGGAGGTATGCGCTTATCTTTAGTGCTTATCTTGGTAAGAGCCAAGAGACAAAAAAGGCAGCTATTGGGCTGCCTTTTTTTGTCGCTACCTAGGTAGCAGTTACATATAGTGTTACCACCACTTTGGCTTAGTAAGAGCTTCCTCGTAGAGTTTTTCGTACTTAGCGCAGGACTCTTCCCAACTAAAGTGAACGCTCATAGCATTCTTACGCAGACGCTCCATCTCCACAGGATCCTCAAGGTAGAGAATTAAAGAGCGACGTAAGGTGCTTAGTAACTCCTCAGGATTTGGATCCCAGAAGATAAAGCCATTACCGTTAACTTGGTCGGTATCGTAGTTAGTAACGGTATCACGCAGACCGCCTACACCACGCACAATTGGGATGGTACCGTAGGCAAGAGAGTACATCTGATTGAGACCGCAAGGCTCAAAGATTGATGGCATTAAGAAGAAGTCAGCTGCAGCTTCAATCTTATGAGCTAAGGCATTGTCATAAACCGAGCGGAAAATCATCTTGTCTGGATGACGATCGGCAATCTCTTGAATTTGACGAGCTAAGTTTGGATCACCAGTGCCCTCGATAACGATTTGTACACGGTGACGTAAGAACTGCTCAAGAATAGGGATTAAGATGCCCACACCTTTTTGGTCAGTAAGACGTGCCACCATACCGTACATAGGGTCATCACCCATTGGCAGACCAAGCTCTTTTTGTAGCAGGTACTTGCCTAAAATCTTCTCTTCGAGGGTGTTGATGTCGTACTGAATCTTTAAGTGCTTATCGGTAGCAGGATCCCAGTCGCTATAGTCACAGCCGTTAATAATACCTACTAAATCAGCGCTACGGCTTTGGAAGTTAACTGTCATACCGTGACCGCCTAAGTAGGTGGTAAGTTCGGTAGCGTAGCCTGGGGATACGGTAGTGATCTTGTCAGCGTAGAACACGCCGCACTTTAAGAAGTTAATGTAAGTGCCCTGAGAGATCATGTCGTTGTAGACCTGACAAATCTCAGGAATCATATAAATCTGACCGCGATCAAAGACGCCTTGGAATGCACCATTGTGCACGGTAATTACTGAGCGGGTCTTATCAAAGAACTTATTGTCATCGTACTTGATGCGCAGGATCATTGGAGCTAAGGCAGCATGCCAGTCGTTAGCATGTACGATGTCAGGGCGGAACTGAAGTTTCTCGGCTGCATCAAAAGAGGCTGCAGATAAGAAGGCGTAACGTTCGCCATTATCCCAGTAAGCCTGGTTGTTATCACCGTAAATGGAGGTACGGTTGTAGTAACGTGGGCAATCGATAAGCCAAACTTCAACGTCATTAGCAATGTGAGTTGAGCGAATGGTGTAATCGATTTGACGATCGGTTCCAGGATTTAAAGATGAAGAACCGATGACAGGGAAGTTTTCAACGCCTTTGATGAGACTGTAGCAAGGCATTACTACTCGAACCTGATGTCCGTTGCTTTTCAGTTGTGCCGGCAAAGCCTTCGCCACATCAGCAAGACCACCAGTCTTGATAATGTCAGCAACCTCTGAAGAAATAAATAGGATATTCAAAACGCACCTTCCTAAACGTCGCAATCAGGAGGAATAGACAGTTACTTGTCTCAAGGACAGATCCTTAAGAG
Source organism: uncultured Anaerobiospirillum sp. (assembly GCF_902485895.1). Classification (NCBI taxonomy): domain Bacteria; kingdom Pseudomonadati; phylum Pseudomonadota; class Gammaproteobacteria; order Aeromonadales; family Succinivibrionaceae; genus Anaerobiospirillum; species uncultured Anaerobiospirillum sp. The sequence goes on from NZ_CABTML010000067.1 coordinate 48,726, forward strand.
ATTGGTCACTCTTAAGAGCAAACTTCGCAACTGACTGAGTAAATGCACCTTGTGTGGTGCTTGTGTGTACCAACACCAAGCTAGCGTAAGTTAAAGCTGCATACCATAGCTTTAAAAACCTAACGCTCTTACTAGTGTCAAAATTGTACATCTAGTCTAGCTATTGTATGAAATTTCTAGCCTAGATGTGCAGTCAAATACTCAAACTTGCAACAAGTATCTAGCAATCAGCATCTTAAAGCCTCTATCAAGATGACTTTGAGATGGTCTGTAGAATGATTAATAGCTAATTATCATGGCTTGTTAAAGCCCCAAAACTCTAATCATTGGGGCTTTTGCAAGCCAATAGTATTTAATTAACAGTAGAACTATGGCCTAGCACTTTTAGTGACCATGTTTAGCTATGCTTAAGGTTGCTAAGCTTACTCGTCAAAGCCAAGGCGCATGCCCTTAGGAATGACGATAATGCCATTTGGTGACATTTGTGGTCCGTTCTTGTCATCAGGGGTGACAATCTTCATATCAGCTTCTTTGTCATAGCCTAGAGTAAAGCCTGGAGCTAATACTACATCACGGTCAATGATGGCACGACGAATCTTGCAGTTAGCGCCAATCTTAACATCACCAATGAGAACGGTTTCTTCAACCTGAGCACCATCTTCAGCAGTACATCTAAAGCCCATTACTGACTTACGAATGCGTGCGCCATCGATGTTACAGCCAGCACTGATCATAGACTGAGACACCTCAGATTGATTGTTGGCTGTATCAGAGAAGTGAGCAGGTGGAAGAGGTGGGTAGAAAGTGTGCAGAGCCCACTTTAAGTTCATTAAGGAGAATGGGGCCTTATCTTGGAGTAGATCCATATGGGCATCCCAATAGGCATCAATACTTCCTACATCGCGCCAGTACACTTCATTAGGCTCGCCATCGATAACATTGTTCGACAGGTCATAGACGAAAACATTGCCACGTGGGAAGAGCTTAGGAATGATGTCCTTACCAAAGTCGTGGGAGGACTCTTTATCCTCTGCATCTACACGCAGCTCATGGCCTAACACTTCGGTCTTGAAGATGTAGTTACCCATGAGACTAAAGAGTAGCCTGGATCACCAGGGATCTCTTTTGGCACGGCTGGCTTTTCTTCAAAGCCAATCATGCGACCAGATTGGTCTACCTCAATCACACCGAAGTTGCCGGCGCAATCTTTAGATGGCAGACGAATAGCAGCTACAGTTAAGTCAGCTTTATGAGAAGTGTGATACTGCAGCATCTGGCGAATATCCATCTTATAGATATGGTCAGAGCCGAAAACGCACACATCGGATGGGTACAGATCTTCAATGAAGGTTAAGTTCTGATAGATAGCATCTGCTGTGCCCTGATACCACTCCTTGCCAGTACGCATCTGTGCAGGGATTGGATCAATAAAGCAGCCTGGAATACCTGAAACTGTCCAGCCATTCTTCAAGTGCATGTACAAAGATTGGGACTTGTACTGAGTGATTACAAACAGACGCAGAATGCCTGAGTTAACGAAGTTGTTAAGCACAAAGTCGATCAGTCGATAAGAACCACCAAAAGGCACAGACGGCTTGGAGCGCGATTTGGTGAGTGGCATTAAGCGTGTGCCCTCGCCACCAGCGAGGATCATTGCCATTACTCCTGACATATAAATTCCCCTTATCTAAGCTACAAAGTTTAGAACAATAGCCGTATGGATGCTGGTAGAAGCATATGAACAAGACATAGCTGTGGTGCTATATGCCAAAGATCATGCGCTACTGCTAAAAAAACAACGGCCCTATCACCAACACACAACGCCGCTTCTGTACATATCTTTGATGCTACCTTCTTAAATTTGAGCTGCAACAAGACGTAGTAATGTTCATGCAAGATGTTGCAATAAGCCTAGCTTCTATTCACCTCAATGTATGTTTGAGTAGATAAGCACAAGAGAGCTTAAGAGCTACGCTCTTGGACATGGCAGAAGAACGGAACCATTGTAATAATACGCGCAATGACACACTGTAAATTTGACTAATGACTCAGTTTTCCTACCTAGAACACACCCTTTGCATCCTCATGGTTCAAAGTGAGCGCTACTTCTCAAATTAAGCATTGACCATACTTAAGATCGCAACTGGGTATTGGCAAATTTCATATTGTGAAAAGCTTATTAAATCATTACAATCGGAGCGTAATTTTGGGTATAACCACCCATTTGACAGGCGCTAGAGCAATTAACAGCGCTATAGAATTTTCTTTGCGTGAAGATCCACTTAGCTTTGGATTCCAAGGTTGAGCTACAAACTTCACGACTATAGGTTTTTTATATGAAGTTACTTGTACTTGCTACTGCAACAGCCGCTCTTTTGTCTGTAGGTTGCCAATCTGGTGTTACTTTTGATTCCAATTTAAATCCTGAGAACTTCACTGAGTATGCTAAGCCTGCATCAGTAGATGTTTTTACTAAGGATTCCATTCTTGAGCATCGCTACCACTCTTTAGGTATGGTCGCTGGTTTAGCTTGTCAAGAAAGTGAGGATGACTACATTGCAACTGAGGCTGATGCTCGTACTGATGCCAAGATCAAGACTGCAGATTTAGGCGGTAATGGTGTAGTTTTTGGCAAGTGCATTCGTCTTGAGCGTACTGATGCTTGCGTTGTTTCAGTAACCTGCTATGGCGAGGCTTTCAAGGTAGACGACTCTTTCAAGCAGCAGTCTAAGTAGCTCTACCATAGGCAAAGCTCGAATTTAAAGGCAGCATACAGCACCTCTTGAAGAGGTGCACCATGAGCTTTTAGATGCGCATTCAGACCTCTTTAGGAGGCGCACTAGGCGCTTTTAGATGCGCATGCAGGGCTTTTGAGGCGATCTCACCATACCCTAGCTCATTTGGGCATGGGTTCAATGGGCAAGCACTGTGAGTGCATAGGACAGCCTGTCGTAAGTACAGGCTGCTTGTATTTTAGCTTGCTGCTTAAGTGGCAAGATCTCAAGGCAGATGTTTATGGACACTTTTAATCTTGAGCCAATAGGAGTTATCCATACTCCATATGGTCAAAAGTTTGCTGTGCCACGCCAGCCAGGTCTTGCTGCAGCTGTAGCTTGTGAAATTGAGCTACTCCCACCTTATTGCGATCCTCAAGCATGCATCGGTCTTGAAGGTTTTAGCCATATCCATGTGATCTTTATTTTTGATAAGGTTGAAGTGGATAAGTTTAGGCCTATGATTAGACCGCCACGACTTGGTGGTAATCAAAAAGTAGGTTTGTTTGCCTCAAGATCGCCATTTAGACCATCAAGATTAGGTCTGTCTGTTCTCAAGCTTGAAAAGGTAGAAAACCGTAACGGCAAGATAGTGCTTCATGTGCTCGGTGCTGATATGGTCGATGGCACTCCGATCTTAGATATCAAGCCATATATTCCATTTGTCGATGCTTTGCCTGATGCAGTAGGCGGCTTTGCTCTAGAGCCCCCTAAGCTTAAGCAAGTTACATTTACCTTAGAAGCTGACGCACTTATAACTAAGCTTAAGCTTGATAAAGCCTCACTTATCGATATTCTTGCCCAAGATCCACGTCCGGCTTACAAAGGCACTGAGGACGATAAGCCTTATTTTGCTCTTCTTATGGGTTACAACATCAAGTTCACCGTATCAGGTGAGATCGTCACCGTACTTGATGTCCTTCCAGCAGAAACCGCCACGCAACAGTAAATAGGCTAGACCCTCGCAAGAATAAATAGCCTGATATGGCCATGAAGCAGTGAATAGGCTAAAACACCGTTGTAGCAGAAATAGGCTAAAGGCGCACCGCAGTTATTTTTTAATTTGCAAAACTCCGTTGCAATAAGATGTACTTTTCGGGTTCATCTCAAGCGCTATGCCATCGATCTCCTTGCTTATCAAAGTATCCTAATACGCACTTAGGGGGATAGCCCCTTTATTTTGCATACTATCTATCGGCTAAACATCACACTTTTGTTTTAATGATCGCTTTTTGCCGTTCATTGAGATCTTTAGATGCTTACTCAAAGCTATAATCAGTAGGAAGCATGTCTGTCACATTTGGCAAGCTTGATGTTAGGACTTTTAAGCACGCGAGGCACCGTATGAGCAAGTATAAGCATTTGCTTTTTGATTTAGATGGCACCCTAGTTGATACTTTTGAGGCCAATCTTAGTAGTGTCATTGAGTTACTTGATCGTAACAAGCCTGGCCATGGCATGTCTCGTGATGACTTTATTAAGTTCTTTGGCTTATCTGGTCCTACCTGTTTACGTAAGCTCGGCGTCAATGAGATCGATATCGATGCGTATATGGCTGAGTGGATTAATTTAGTCCGCGCTAAGAGTCACATGTATAAGCTCTTTAATGGTGTGGTTCCTGTCATGGAGTGCTTAAAGTTTCGTGGATACCACATGTCTGTAGTGACTTCACGTACCCGTGGTATTACCTTAGGCGGTCCACTTGGTGGTGATATGCCTGATCCGCTGCGTCAGTTCTTAGATATGTCAATCTGCGCTAATGACGTGCCTAATCCCAAGCCTGCTCCAGACTCTTTACTGCACTATATGAAAGTAACTGGTGCTAAGCCTGAGGAGATCTTATTTATTGGTGATGCTGCAACTGATCTGCAATGTGCTGATGCTGCCGGTGTCGACTTTGCACTTGCCCTGTGGGATTATCGCGGCAATGACCATCTTTACTGCAAGCACTATCTTAAGACCCCATGGGACTTAGTTTCTGTAGTAACCCAAAAGGAAGCTGAAACTGATCTTGGTGCACAGATGCATAAGTGGGCGCGTGAGATTAACGCTATTGGTCAGATTGGTCTTACCTTTTCACAAGATCGCTTTGATCAAGAGCGTTATAGCCGTCTGCAGGATATTGCAGCGCAAATGGCAGCTTGCTATGTGGGCGTGGATGAGAAGATCATAAGAAAAGAATGGACCATGTCTGGCTATAAGACTCCACAGTTAGACACCCGTGCAGCCATCTTTGATGATCAGGATCGTATCTTATTAGTTAAAGAGGCTCTCTCTGGTAAGTGGAACATGCCAGGCGGCTGGTGTGATGAAAACATGACCATTATGAAGAATGTGGTCAAAGAGGTTAAAGAAGAGGCGGGTATGGATGTCCATCCTATCCGTCTTATCGCCATCCACGATAAGAGTCGTCACAATGATAAAGAATGCCTCAATGGTACTCTAAAGGCTTTTGTTGAGTGCTCAGCAGGCCCAGGTGAGTTTGTACCAAATGCAGAGACAGTTGAGCGCCGTTTCTTCTCACTTAACGAGTTGCCTGTTAAAGACTTACGCACTTCTACTAATACCTTAGAGCAGATCATGATGTGCTTCTCTTGCCATAAGGATCCGCTGTGGCGTGCCGTAGTGGAGTAAGAGCAAGTTAGCTACTTTGCTGCCAAATGATGCACTACAAAGATCGTGGTAGTAAGGTAGCACTAAGTGCATGCTTGTAATTGGGGTGGAGACTGTGCAAAACAGTGCAAGACGAAAAATCACGCTCCATTGTGTTTATGATGTTGGTATTACTCTCTAGAGTTTTATGTCTAGACAGTAGTGAGCTTACATTTAGTGGCTCGTTGCGTGGCAAGACTTTTTTATATTACTGCCTAACAGAGCCATAACATCAATATTAGTTTCAACGTGCAATACTTTACTTGGGAGCTTATATGCGATTTTTAGTTGATCTTCATACACATACCGTAGCAAGTGACCATGCTTACAGCACGATCAATGACTATGTGCTGCAGGCTGAGAAGAATGGTATTGCAATGTTTGCTACCACCGATCACGGCCCTGATGTTGAGGATGCACCTCATCCTTGGCATTTTGGCAACCTCTGTGTTATCCCTCATGTAGTAGATAAGATTGCGATTTTACGTGGCGTTGAGGCTAATATCCGTGTTGACGGTACTATCGACCTTGAAGATAAGTACTTAGAGCGTCTGGACATCGTTTTAGCTGGCTTCCATCCAAACTTAGATCCATCTAATGCTGATGAGCACACCAAGCTTTTAAAGCAAGTTATTTCTTCAGGTAAGGTCGATATCATCACTCACTTAGGTAACCCAAGATATCCAGTGCATTTACGCGAAGTGTTATCTTGTGCCAAGGAGCATAACGTAGCAATCGAGCTTAACTCTTCATCTGGCGTTAATACCCGCAAGGGCAGCCACAGCAATTGCGTTGAAGTAGCAAGACTAGCTAAAGAGATCGGCAACGTTATCTCTTTAGGCTCTGACGCCCATGTTTGCTATTTCTTAGGCAACTTCAAGGCTGCTGAGGCTGTCATTGAAGAGGCAGGCTTAGGCTACGATCAAATCATTAACACTAGCCCAATGAAGGTATTAGACTTCCTTGAGTCTCGTGGTCGTGAGCCAATTGAGTCACTGCACAATCTCTTTACTCTCTTCTAAACAAATACACCCATCATATCGCCACATAATGGCATAGCATTTAGCTAATGAGTTTGGGTTATATATGGCGGTTTGCTGATGCAACCGCCTTATTTTTTCTTGCTAAAGCAACACAAGTTTGTCATTACAATAGCAAGTCCAAAGGCATAACTATCTTAGTTAGTAAGCCTAAAGATGATGGGTAAACGCAGGGTATAGTCCTCTTTTACCTGTGGGAATGAGGCGCTTGCGCGAATGATAGTTTGCTTAGCTGCATCATCAAGCTCGGCAGAGCCTGTGCTTCTAAGTAGGCGTAGTCTTCTTAACTGCCCTTGTCTTGTGTAGGTAAATTGAACGATAGCAGCACCCTCTTCACGCATCATGCGAGCTCTACGTGGGTAGAGTAAATTGCTATCGATTGCCTGTTTGATTTTGGTCAGTACAGGGTGCTGATCGCGGCCTAGAATCAATACTTGTTCGGATGAACGCCCACTACGCATTGCTACATTCTGTCTATGCGCATTGGCAGGCGGCTCTTTCAAGTGCGCTGCTGTTTGCATTGCTCTGTCACGGCGCATATGGCGCATCTCATTAACCTTACGCTTATGCTCCATCTTGCGCTCATGCCTGCGTTCAGCCTTAGCCATGGCTTGCTTACGCTCTTGCACTACAGGTTGTGGCATTGGCTCTGGATCTGGTATCTCATGCTGTGGCTTAACAGCGTCAACTTGCTTTTGTTCTTGCTCCTCGGGTGCTGGAGTTGTCTCATTAGAGCTTGGTGCAGGCGGCGTATCTACATTGCCAAATTGCTCTAAGCTCAGAGCAATAGAGGGGCTGCCAACATCAAGCTTAGTTACGTTAGGCTCATAGATGAAATAACTATAGGCTGCAGCCGCTACACACAGATAGAGAGCACTGGTTATAGCAAAAGCACTCTTGGTGCAATTGTTGAGCGAACCAACCTTAAAGAGTATGGATTCATAGCAATTAACGTTGTTGCAAAGTGGCAATGGAGAAGTTGTCATGGCTTTGCTCCTTGAGGGCGTTGATCAATCCTATGAAAGTGCCAAATTGGCTTTGCTCATCAATACGGAGCTGCAAGTGCTCGCTTTTGGAAATAGAGGCTAGAGCCTCTTTAAACTCACTTAGTGACAAGGCTTTGCCATCAAGGTGTAAGGTGCCTTCCTTGTTGACCTCAACTAGCACGGATGGTTTTTGCTCGAGTGGTGCTGCAGATGAAGCGCTAGGGAGTTTGACCTCGATTTTTCCTTGGGCAATGAAGGTGGATATCGACAAAACAATGCACAGCAAGACCAGCATGATATCTATGAATGGGACGATATTTAGCGCTGAACGCTCAGGGACTTTTTTCATGGTGATTCCGTCATCATGGTGCTAAACAGAGTGGTGCATTAAGCTTGTAACGCCTGCTTAGGAGTGCCATTGAGCTTAGATTCACTAACGGATGGATTGTGCGGGCGCTGTGATGATTCAATGTGCTCAGATGAAGCTACATGATCCTCTTTTACTGTCATGGCTTGATGCTGTTTCATGACGTGAGGGTAGAGGCTGCTGATAACTGCGATCTTGCGGTTAAGAGCGTTGTAGGCGATTAGAGTAGGGATCGCAACCACTAATCCTAGTGCGGTTGCATACAGTGCCAAAGATAAGCCAGTCATAATTTGGCTTGAGTCAATGTATGCTGCTTTACCCATGTCATAGAAGGTAATCATGATGCCAACTACAGTGCCTAAAAGACCAACGTAAGGGGCATTAGAGTAGATGATATAAAGGGTGGTTAAATTGTTAGTCAGTGCATTATCAAACTCATCTTGGTTGGAGTATTTGTGGATATGATGCTTCACTTTGCTTAGAAACATCACGCGCTCGATGCTGTACATAAGCGCAATAAAGCCCATGAGTCCTAAGATGATCATGATGCCGTAATCAACAATTTCTTTGAGTAGTTCCATGGTGTTGCCGTTCAAATTTAACTAGCAAGCTAAAGCTGCTCTAAGCTGCTGTAGCCTGCCATGATTAACAAGTGATGTATGAGTTTTACTCTCTTGAGAGTATTGACGCATCTAGCATGGCTAGATCGTCAAGTGCCTAGAAGTCGTAGGTCATGCTGGCATAGACATTACGGCCCTCAATGTAGTCACGGTAGTAGCTGTTGTAGGTGGTACCACGAGATCCTGCTACTGCGTCGAAGTCTTCATATGCATCAAAATCAAGCAGGTTATTGATGGTGATGTTCAGGCGTGCTTGCGGTGTAAAGTTGTAGTGGCCGCCTAAGTCTAAGAGCATGTAGTTCTTGTAGTAGTCAAAGCCGGCTCCACCACGAGTAGTGATGTATGGAGTGCGGATCTTGCCTATGCCCTTAATGAACAGTCCATAGTTATCTTTGTCGTAGCTAAGCTTTGCCATGATGGCATGTGCTGGAATAGCATTTACAAACTTACCGGCATCGACACCATCGCGGTAGGTATGGTGGGTGTAGGTATAAGAGCCTTCGAGCTTGAAGTTGTTAAAGCGTGCTGAGCTAAAGAGCAGCTCAACGCCTTTTGAACGAGTTTTACCCTTGTTACTTCTAAGTGAGCACTTAGAGTCTGCTGCACTGACTGTTGGGTTACAGACAATGCCATTATCCATAGTGGTGCCAACGGCATAATCAACATTGCCAAGCTTGTTTTCAAAGTCGGTTAAGAAGCCTGTTAAGGTAAAGGAGCCGACTTTTGGTAATTCATACATGACGCTCAGTTCATAGTTAATTGAAGTCTCTGGCTTGAGATCAGGGGTGCCGTAAATAGGGTTAGCACCGCTGTTGTTTTGGTTGTAGACGCCATCAGTTAACTCTTTAATGGATGGAGTTTTATAACCTGCAGCTACACCACCTTTTAAGGTCAAGTTGTTGGTAGCCTTGTAAACTAAATAGCCACGTGGGGTAAAGTGGTTACCAAAATGATCACTATGGCTAAAACGACCGCCAACAGTTGCAATCCAATCGTTGCTTAAAAAGTACTCACCCTCTACATATGCTGAGGTTAAGTTGTGCACTAGTGTATTGCCACCGATATCATCTTTAATCGCATTGGCTAAAGTTGCATCATCTCTAAACTCATCACGCCACCACTGCATGCCGGTAGTGAGGTTGAGAGCTTGGCCATTGTTAAAGGCAAATGGAGTTATAGCTTTTGTCTCAAGGATATAGGAGCGGCTGTAGAACTGATAGGCAACATCGTTTCTAGTGTGGTTAATGTACTGCGCATAGCTATTAATTGAGCCAAAGTCATACTGACCGTCATAGTTAAGCACCAACTGATCTTTACGATACTCATTTAACACAGCAATACCTGCAGATGAGGTCGACATGGATCCTGCCTTCATGTAGTACTGCTCGCCATCAATAGAGATATCATGGCCTTTTATTGGTGAGTAAATTACCTTAGCGCCATAATTCTTAAGATCAAAATCATTGGCGCTATGAGCTAAATACTTGCCGTTTGGTGCCTTGATATCTGTGTGATCTTTTTCGTAGTAGCGACCACGGAATTGTACAGAGAGCTTGTCATCAATCAGTGGCACATTGATATTGGCATTGGTGCCTGCTGCATTACCAAACTTTTCATGCTGCTGCATTAAAGTCTCAAAGCCGATAGAACCTGTTACTTTTTCTGGATGCTTCTTGGTAATGATATTGATTACGCCACCAACCGCATCTGATCCATAGAGGGTTGAGGCAGGACCACGAATGATCTCAATACGATCAATCATGGATGCAGGAGGTGTGTATCCCATATTGGGATCAAAGCCGTTTTTTACAAATGCAGTTGATGAGTTCTGTCTCTTGCCATCAATTAAGAATGCCGTGTAGTCGGAACTAAAACCACGCATCATGATGTTGGAGTTACCAGTCTTAGATTTGGCGATCTCAATACCAGGCAGATTAGCCACAATGTCACCAATATCTCTAGCTGCAGTAGCTCGAACAGTATCGCCATCGATAACAGACATGGATGCTGGAGCTTCTTTAAGATCCTGTGCAAAGCCTGATGCAGAAACTACAGTCTGCCCTAAGTCATAAACCTCATTTCCTCCATTATTTGCATCGTCATTGCTATTTTGATCTTGGATTGCACTATCCATGTAATCAGCATTTAAAGCCTCTTGCAGATCAAGATTCAATGTATCATCAGCAAGAGCTGAGGAAGCTACCATGCTTGATGTAGTAAAGATCAAAGCTTGTGACAGAGCAGAAAGTCTAAAGGCCTGTTTGTTCATACAACTAAAGTTCTCGTTGAAATTGTTCACACACAAAACGGTTACATCTAAGCCACGCAGTGGTGCTCGCAAATCGTGGCGCTCTGCATGGCATTAATTAAGAACCGCGTGGGCAGTGCCTAAATGAGCTGAGGTAACGGCCTGTTGGTGGTTAGCCTTGAATTATTTTGGTTAGCTCAAGGTAACTTTGGGGCCAAAAAAATTGGACGTAGTTGTCCAATGAAGAGCCTCGTGGCTCATTACCTGAGATCTTAAATTTAGGTGGTCAGTAAATTTATTTAAGGGCAGTTTCTAAATCTTGGAGCATTAAGTCTGTGGCAGTTAATCCGCCCTCAGATAGATACCAAACAGCTGAATTTAGATATGTGATCTTGTTGTTTTTGAAAGCATCTGTTTTATGCACTAGTTCATTATTCATAACATCCTTGGCAAGCTTTGCTCCTTGAGTAGCAATAGCGCTATCACGATCTAAGATAAAGATATATTCTGGATTAAGCTTAAGGAGAAGCTCAAATGAGGACTCATTGCCATGAGTTGCCACAATATCTTTAGACAAATTGTTAAAGCCAATATCACGGCCAATCATGGAGCAGCGGCCTGTATTGCCTAAGGTTTTAAATTGTGTTGCGTTGACCATACCAACTACAGCACTTTTACCTTGAGCTTGTTCTTTAAGCTTGCTGATACGATCTTCAAAGCTCTTAATTAATTCTTGAGCTTTTCCTTGTGTTTGGAATAGCGATGCGATGGTGGAAGTATTTCTTTTCACGCTTTCAATTAGCGGCTCATCATAATCGACAGATAAGAACACCACTGGCGCAATGGCTGAGAGCTCTTCATATTTTGCAGCTAAGCGGCCACCAATAAAAATAACCTCTGGCTCAAGTGCCATGAGCTTTTCTAAATCAAGTTCTTTGACAGTGCCTATATTGGTCAGCTGTTGATTGTCTTGGTACTTTTTTAAGTACTCAGGTACCGCACCAGTTGCAGTAACGCCAGTGATCTTATTGCCAAGATCAAGACGATCCATAATGTCTAAAATGGCATAGTCAGCTACTGCAACATTGTTAGGATTTACAGGTACTGACACGCTGATTTGGTTGCGATTTTGATCAAGGCTAAATACTGATACTTGCTCTTGAGCAAAAGCTGTATGCTGCGCTGTACCAAGGAATATTGCCATGGCACTGGCTAATTTAAAGCTCAACATGTTGTTAAACATGCGCATGATGGGTCTCCTAAAAGATTATCCAATTAAGGAAATAAACAATTCTGTTGCGTTAGCGATCACTTAAAAGTGCAGCGCTAATGGCTTGCCTTTGACCGTGGTAATTGAGAAATCAACGGCATAGACCTCTTTTAAAAAGTCAGACTGCATGAGCTCGTGCACTGTGCCAAAGCCTGCTAATTGGCCGTTTTTAAAGGCAGCAATGTAGTCTGAATAAAATGAGGCGTAATTGATTTCATGCAACACCATTAAGACTGTTTTTCCAAGCTCATCGCACAGCCTTCTGACAGTGCTCATGAGTTTAGTTGCATGGTAAATATCTAAATTGTTAGTAGGCTCATCGAGCAAGATGTAGTCAGTATCCTGCGCTAAGACCATGGCAATTAATGCTCTCTGTCTTTGACCCCCAGAGAGTTCATCTAAGAAGCGTTCGGCAAACTCTTCAAGCTCCATGAACATCAGGGCATTGTTGATAAGCTCATGATCTTTAGTCGTCAAACGTCCTTGGCTATATGGAAAACGACCAAAGGCAATTAACTCTTTAACTGTTAGCTTTGACTGAATATTATTTTGCTGTGTGAGGATCGCTAGGTTCTTTGCCAACTCAGAACGCTTATAGTCTTTAATATCTTTGCCTTTAAATTTAATAGCACCAGAGTCACTTGGTGTCAGACGTGCAATCATGTTTAAGACAGTAGACTTGCCTGCACCATTCGGCCCAATGAGTGATATAACCTTGCCTTGTGGTAGCTTAAGATCAATACCTTTAACTACTTCTTGCCCTTCATACTTTTTGCTCAGTCCACAAAGCTCGATCATAATGACTCCTTAGATGACCTTAGTTCAGTGCTCAGACTATGAGCAGCATGGATAAGTTAGTTGCTCTTAATAGTTGTCTTTAAGTTCTAGTGCCTTAAAGATCTTAGGCATTTACTTTTGGCTAGATAGCTTTTTTCGTCGAGCGCAGTACCAAATACATAAAATAAACACCGCCTCCGATAGTGATAAATACGGACACTGGGATTGAGTAAATAAAGACACGCTCAATGATCACCTGACCAGCAATTAACACGAGCAGCGTTACTAAAACGGTTCCAGAAATTAGGTATTTGTGTTTGTATGTCTTAAATAGCTGTCTTGCTACATTGGTGGTAATTAGTCCGATAAATGACACTGGTCCTACTAAGGCGGTTGCAATAGCTATCAGCAAAGTTACGAATAAAAGCAGCATCTTGAGACTTTGCTCGTAATCAATGCCTAAAGACATGGCGTTATTGCGTCCTAGTGCAATGACATTAAGTACTTTGAGTTTGTTATAAAACAGCATCGTCAAGATAATGATTAGCGCCGTAGCAAGCAGTAAGACCTCTTTATTGACGTTGCTAAATGAGGCTACAAGAGTAACGAGTAGGGCGTCATAATCATTAGGATCCATAGCTCTGACTAAGGAGCTTTGAATCGAGGTAAAGAATGTCGTAAGCACCGTACCAATAAGCAGTACATAGAGGATGTTGTATTTGGTTTTGACAAATAAATAGTTGTATACAAAGCCAGCAACCGAGGCCATTAATGCTAGATCGCACATGAAAGCTAGGTTCTTATTGGTAACGATGAATGAACCCATGCCAAAGCTAAACACTATTACAGTGTGCAGTACTAAATACAGCGAGTTCATGCCCAAAAGACATGGTGTCACAATGTAATTATTGATGAGGGTTTGAAAGATCAGTGAAGCAGCTCCAATGGCTAGCGCTGCAATAATCATTGCGCAGAGCTTAGGCACGCGTATGGACATGGCGTAATCAAAGAACTTCCAGTTAAGACCTATAAACAAATAGCTAAGACATACTGCAGTAACTAATATCGCTAAAATCACTAGCTTAAGCTTGAGGCTTAGCTCGTGCCTATTGCGAAAAGTAACCAATGACGCGCCTGCCTCAGACATGACACATTCCTTATGTTTTAAGACTGTTATTAACGCTAAGATTTAGTCAAAAGGGGGCCATGAGCTGCCTTAATAGGCAGCCTATTGGCCTACAACGCTCTATACATTGTTATGAGTAAATTCAGAATTAAAATCGCCAGCTAGATGGTATAACCAGTATTTAAAAGCTTGGATTAGCAATAATTCTTATGAGCTAATGGTGTGACTAGGCTTACTACATCGATAATCAAGATTTGTAGCAGCGATCGTGCAGCTTGGTGCAGCAGCTGATGCTGTATGCGGCGTCGTTACGCTATCTTTATCTGCGCATTGCCCTGGGCTTAGTACTGTGCTGTGTAGTACTGAGCTTTGAGATGCGCATGCTCCATGTGGATATATGCCAGTGTTTTCATGGTTCGCTGCGTTCATACAGCTAGGTGCGCTTGAACATGAGTTAGCCTGTGGGGAGCTTAAGATCTTCTTTATGAACGACATGAATGAGCCGTGGCTTTTAGAGCCATGGATACGATAGAAGATTAAGCTTATGAAGATTAATGAGCCAACACAGCCAGAGATAAGCTCAATTGGCAACTCATATGGAGCAATAATGATGCGTCCAATGAGATCACAAACAAGAACAAACAGAGAGCCAGCTAAAGCAGTATCGGTAATGGTATTTTTTAAGTTATCTCCCTTGTAGATAGTGACAAGGTTAGGAACGATAAGCCCGATATATGAGATCGTGCCCACCACTACTACCACTGAGGCTGTAATCATGGCGGCTAAAGAAAGGCCTAAAAGCAAGAAGAGGGAGTAATTAACACCTAAGTTTTGGGAGAAATTACGTCCCATGCCTACAATATTAAAATAACGAGCAAAGTAGCAAGCGAGCAAGATAAGCGGGGCTACCATATAGACGATTTCATAATGGCCACGAATAACTGTGGAAAAGTGCCCAACTAAAAAAGAGGATAGAGCTTGATTCATCTCAAAGCGAAAGGCAATGAATGCAGTAATGCCAGAGATGATATTGCCAAACATGATGCCAACAAGCGGCACTAAGATCATGTCTTTTAGCTGTACACGCTGTACAAAAGAGACAAAAATCCAAGTTCCAAGCATAGCAAAGGCAAAGGAGAAGTATGCGCGTTCCATTAGCGTGGAGCTTGGCAAAAAGAGCATGGCAATCAGAATACCTAATTGGGCTGATTGAATAGTTGCTGCAGTGGATGGAGATACGAACTTGTTAGCACAGAGGTTCTGCATGATAAGACCAGCTACAGCCAAGCCTGCTCCTGACAAGAGAATTGCCATGAGTCTAGGAAAACGAGAAATAGCTAAGATCTCTAATTGATCAGGAGAGGATATTAGCTCTATAAGGCTAATATCTAGTACTCCAACGAAAAGAGAGTATATGCTGAGGACTAGTATTAATAGACTCAACACGATGCTTAAACTATTATTTTTCCAAAAATGGCTCATGCTAGAACCTTAAAATATTTGCTCAATAAACAGGCCAAAATTACCAATATAGTCACAAATATTTATTGCTAAATAGCAATATTTAATTTGCATCTGCCTAGTAATTTTTCAAATTCATCAAGATAAGCTATAGTCAAAAATGCAATCAAAAATGATGGCTAAATTTGAATTTGGTTAGCATGAAGTAAACTAGTCAAAGACTAGGTGATAGTTATACTATGTCATACAAACCGCATATATGTGATCAATTTCATGCAGTTAGTTATTTGTAACTATGGTTACCTATCGCTAATTGCGATACTAGTATACAAGAGTGTATTTCAAAAGATCAACGCGGCTGTAGTGAAAATTTTTGAGAAATATTCTTATTAACGGGCTAAGAAAAATATTATTTTTATATGTTAATTTGCCATGATTTTATGTAACGGCTTGCTGATTATGTTCTTCATAAATGCAAGTCATCAACCGCATTGCTTGTAAATTAATTGCACAAATATCTTTTACAAATGCCGTTAGGGTGTTTTAAGTACATAAAACCAATAGGCATCATTTAGATAGCGGTAGAGTTATAGAGACGATGGTAAGTTAGCGCTGCTACGAACTATGTTTATTGACTATAGTGTTTTGTATGTAGTGCCGTATGAAAACTAGTAAAGATGTGCAGTTATCTCAAGATGCTATTGGGTTTAGTCAATGGATTTGTTAGATTAAGTGTGTGTGGGTACGTATCTTATCTAGCATTGCTTAAGATAGAGAGCGCGAAAGTAACCATCTTAATTTGCTATCTCTGGTAGCACTGGTTCTTAACAGATGCATAGCTTGCGTACTTCACATGCTGCATAAAAAATGCGCAAAGCTAGCGTAGATGAGAAGAGTACAAAAGCGCATAGCTAGTGTAGATGAGAAGAGTACAAAAGCGCATAGCTAGTGTAGATGAGAAGAGTACAAAAGCGCATAGCTAGTGTACCCATCAAGAGACTTTTTATTTAAGCGCTTGCTAAGTAAAAGAAAAGTTTGAGCAAAGCGTTATTCAAGTCTCAATTTAGCTACCAAAGTAGTAGTTAAGAGGCTTTAGTGCGTTAAATTCTAATTGGAGTTTAAGCTTAAAAGTTTCGAATAATAGCTTTGAGTCTGATCTAGATTGTGCTGCCGCCTTTAATGGCGGTAATGTTTATAATTTATCCGTGCTGCGAGCTTACGGATGCATCGATAAGATGTTGGCAAAATATGAGGATTGGCCATGGAATTACATCACTTTAGCCACAACATTCAGCTATGGAAGATGAATCATAAGTGTGCTGGAAAGATCATGCGCCACTACATTGAAGAGCAATACGAAGATTACACCTTTGCTACTGGCAGCATTAAGTATTTAAAGCAGATGCAAATGCTCCATGCTGAGCTGTTTAGAGTGCCTATGCTCAACTGGCTCGTATGGCTGTACCGTTTTAGATCCCCAGAGTTAGTCTCTGTAGCTTTAGACAAGGAAGGCAACCTCGTAGGTTATGAGTGCTTCATGTTTAATGACGGAGAGGTTAAAGACAACATTCTGCATGGTCTGTTCGTTGGTGTTACAGAGCGTGTTCAGGGTAAAGGTATCGCTACTGCACTGCGTCGCTTCTCTATTAAGACCTATGATTTTGGCAACCTCAATGCTTTATCAACTGTAGCATTAGTTGACGATATTAAGGCCTTACGTTCTGCGCAGAAATCAGGTTATGGCATTGAGAAGCAGTCCTTAAAGCCATCAGGTCACTACTTAGTTAAGCACCTGACTTTAGGTCGCTAATTTACCTATCACTACAAAAATATTTGTAGTCTGCATAAATGAAAAAAGCGTCTTAACGACGCTTTTTTCATGTCTGTACATAGCGCAAATGCTGCTATGCACAGATGAGCCTCTTGTAAGAATTATCTTACTTAGAAACCTTCTTGAACTTGAGACGGTGTGGCTGAGCCTCTTCACCGAGCTCTTTCTTCTTCCAGGCTTCGTACTCAGTGTAGTTACCCTCGAAGAAGCGTACCTTACCCTCATCACCGTAGTCGAGGATGTGGGTTGCAATACGGTCTAAGAACCAACGATCGTGGGAAATAACCATTGCTGAACCTGGGAACTCTAATAAAGCGTTCTCAAGTGCACGTAAGGTTTCAACGTCGAGATCGTTAGTAGGCTCGTCTAAGAGTAAGAGGTTACCGCCAACCTGCAGAAGCTTAGCAAGCTGCAGACGGCCACGCTCACCACCAGACAGATCGCCAACACGCTTTTGCTGATCAGTGCTCTTGAAGTTAAAGCGACCAATGTAAGCGCGAGATGGGATCTCGTAGTTACCAATACGCAGGATGTCTTGGCCATGTGAGATTTCCTCGAAAACAGTATTGTTATCGTTCATCTCATCACGGAACTGCTCTACATATGCAGTTACTACGGTATCACCGAGCTTGATCTCACCTGAATCAGGCTTCTCAATACCAGTGATCATACGGAACAGAGTGGACTTACCAGCACCGTTAGGACCGATGATACCAACGATAGAGCCCTTAGGCAGAGTGAAGGATAAATCATCGATCAGTACTTGACCGTCATAAGCCTTAGACAGGTTCTTGACCTCAAGTACAGAGTCACCTAAACGAGGCCCTGGTGGAATGTACAGCTCGTTGGTTTCGTTACGCTTTTGATACTCAACAGATGAGAGCTCCTCAAAGCGCTGCATACGAGCCTTAGACTTAGCCTGACGGCCACGAGCACCCTGACGAACCCACTCAAGCTCGCGCTCGATGGAACGACGACGTGCGCTCTCAGTATTCTCTTCAATTTGCAGACGCTGATCTTTTTGCTCAAGCCATGAAGAGTAGTTACCCTGCCAAGGGATACCCTCACCACGGTCAAGTTCTAAGATCCAGCCAGCTACGTTGTCAAGGAAGTAACGATCGTGGGTTACTGCGACAACGGTACCTGGGTACTGGTGTAAGAACTGCTCAAGCCAATCAACAGACTCAGCATCAAGGTGGTTGGTAGGCTCGTCAAGAAGCAGCATATCTGGACGCTCTAAGAGCAGACGGCATAATGCTACACGACGACGCTCACCACCTGATAAAACCTTAATCTGACGATCAAAGTCAGGTAAACGCAGAGCATCAGCTGCACGATCAATCTGGCTGTCGAGGTTGTGACCATCGTGAGCCTGAATGATAGCCTCGAGCTTAGCCTGCTCTTTAGCTAGTGCATCAAAGTCAGCGTTTTCATCGGCATACTCAGCGTAAACCTCATCGAGGCGCTTGAGTGCATCATTAACCTCGCCAAAAGCCTCCTGAATAACCTCTTTAATGGTCTTCTCTGGATCAAGCTTCGGCTCTTGAGGAAGATAGCCGATTTTAATGCCCGGTTGTGGACGTGCCTCACCCTCATAGTCCTGGTCAACGCCAGCCATGATCTTGATTAAGGTGGACTTACCGGCGCCGTTCAGACCAAGAACGCCGATCTTTGCACCCGGGAAGAAAGACAGGGAAATGTTGTTTAAGATTTGTCTCTTCGGGGGCACAATTTTGCCCACACGATTCATAGTGAAAATGAATTGAGCCATATCACCCTCAAGTAATGAACAATCTCTTGATCTTATCAGTTTTGCAGCCTATAAGCCACTGCAAAAGCCTAAGCTGGCACCTAATTGCCATAAAAACGCCGTTTAAGACATATTTAGAAAGCTTTGTTCTACTTAGAGGTACTCCATAATTACAACAAGTAAGGCCACTAACTAGTCCTTAGCGTAACCTCATGTAATGTCTCTGTGCCTTGAACATATAAATATGGGACCTTCTATTTAGCCAAGATCTAACTGAACTCTATATTCTTTTGCCAAGATCGCCGTTAGTTGCCGCTCACTTAAGATCTTAAGATCTCAAGATCTCAATTGCCACGATCGCAAGATCGTCGTCAGTCCTATAAATGCCAATTGGCAAGATCGTAAAGAGTCTAAAAGTATGACGCTTATAAAGATCGTGGCAAAGATACTTTTGCTTACGGCAAGATCGTTACACCATAAAGATGCTTACTCACAACAAGATCGTCAAACAATAAAGATGCTTGCTGACGGTAAGATCGTCACACCATAAAGATGCTTACTCACGGCAAGATCGTCAAACAATAAAGATGCTTGCTCAAAGCAATATTGTTACATCATAAAGATGCTAGCTCACGGCAAGATCGCGACACATTTAAGCAGTAGTTAGCTGGCAAGATCATGACAGTAAGTGGCAACACATCGTTAGTTTATGGCGGCAAAAACTAACGGCACACTCTCTTAGTACGTGGATTATCTTTGCCAAGAGGTGATGAGTGTAATACTCATACTTTGCTTGTCGTGAATCATGCAAATATGAGCTTTAGCTGATTTGATTAAGTTTTAGCCTAGGATAGGGAGTGCTTTTTGAAATTTGGCACGTATAGTGCTTTATTATGAGTAGCCCTGAAGCGATATGAGATTAATTTAATTCCAGGGCCCAGCGTAAGCTGGTCGATTCCCTGTCCAGGACTTGCTCCCGCACAGAAGAGAGCTGTGCGAGTGACAGGGTGTCACTGCAGATGATTCTGCTGTGTTCTCAGGCTTGTATAGCCTGATATTAAAAATAGGGTTCAGATTATGCCATTATTTATTAACACCAACGTTTCTTCGCTGTACGCTCAACGTGCAGCGCAGCGTGCTAACGACGCGCTCGACATCTCATACCAGAGATTATCCTCAGGTCTGCGTATCAATCGTGCTAAAGACGATGCAGCAGGCATGCAGGTTTCTAACAACCTTACCACTCAGCTTGATGGTCTTACCCAGGGTAACCGTAATGCTCAGGATGGTCTTGCTTTTGCCCAGACTATCGAAGGTGCTTTAGACGAAGTTACCAACATGCTGCAGCGTATCCGTACCCTTGCTGTTCAGGCATCTAACGGTACCATGTCAGATCAAGACCGTAATTCTTTACAGGTTGAAGTAACTCAGTTAGCCGACGAAATTACCCGTATCTCAAACGATACTACTTTCGCTGGCGCAGACGTTTTAAACGGCAACGCCTCTATTTCCCGTTTCCAGGTTGGTGCAGACCCATCTTCCATCATTGAGATGGACTTACGTGACGGTACCGATATTAACGGTATTGTTAAGATGCTCGTTCGCTACACTGGCAAAGATGAGTTTACTAACCCAATGGTTACCGATCCAGCAAATCCAGGTGGCCATGCTCTAAATCTTAAGTTTGAAGACATCTTCAAGAATAACGGTACCAACCCAGGTATTCGTGTGGAGAAGGCTTCTGCTGCTCAGGCAACCTTAGCCGGTATCGATGGTCTTATTAACGCCATTGACCGTAAGCGTGCTGAGCTTGGTGCTATGCAGAACCGTCTTGAGGCTACTGTACGTAACCAAGAGTCTGTTAAGGAAAACGTTGCATCTTCACGTGCAACCATTCGTGATACCGACTTTGCTGAAGAAACTGCTAACTTAACTCAGCAGCAGATCATTCAGCAGGCTACTGCTACTATTCTTACTCAGGCCAATCAGCGTCCACAGATTGCCCTGTCATTAATGCAGAAATAGTATCTAAAGATTCTGAACTCTTATTATTCGTAGTTATCTGGCATGCTTTATTGCATGCCATATTAGTTGCGATCCCTGCCATCGTGCCGCATAGGTACGGTGGTTTTTGCGTTTGTGCGAAAGTGCAAACACGCCGCTCTCTCTATCAGGTCATTACCTACCTGAGCCTCTCGCTAGCCTCTCATATCTACCCCTTTCTAACTCTTACAAATAGAGCTCAGCCCATAGGCCAGATCAACGCTATCCATACTCTTTCACGCTACGTGAACAACACTGTAGGCAAAGTACATACGCCACTAGAGGCTTATATATTCCTAGCTCATTATATCGATTGCAGATGTTGCAGACCGTAGGTCGGACGCTGTCTTAGTGGTGTTGACGTTTGGGTTTTACGCGCCCTGAAAACAACAAGCCCCGGTAGGGTCGATGCCTTACCGGGGCTTGTTGATTCAGAATTCTGTCTCTGGTGGAGGTGGTGGGATTTGAACCCACGTCCCAAAAGACTCTACCGTCAGTACTACATGTTTAGACTTCTCTTTGATCTTAGTACCGGCTGCGGAGAGTCACGCCACCGAGTACCCAGCTTGAAAAAATCTTTAATGCTTCCATCTCAAGCGGGACTTCCACACGAGCTGCTGAGAAACTGACACCGGCAATTTGCTAAGCGACAACAGCAGGGCTTATGCTCCGATGGCTTTAAGGCAGGTTATTAAGCTGCTAAAGCGTAGTTTTCGTCGTTTGCGACTATTTTAACGGATTTTTTAACGAGGCCAATCCACCCTCGACATGCACCTCGGGCTCGGTAACTTCCGGTCGAATCCAGAATCACCCCCACGAGTGCCCTGATTATAGGATTACTCTTATGTCTTTGCAAGCGTTTGCCATAAATTTCGCATTCTTGCAGTGATATAGCTTGCAAATGTTTAACTCAATCGCAGAGCATTATTTTTCAATTGAAAAATAATGCTTTGCGATCTCTTTGTAAAGAAGTGGATACAGTCTGCATCTAAGCTTTTGCTAAGAAAAAAGGAGTAGGCTTTACCATGGGCTTTTGAGGAGTCCATGACTCCTTAGCATAAAGGCGCATTTATGTAGCTAAGTGTCTAAGAAAATGTCGCTTAGGACTCTTTTATGCACGTTTTCAGGTAGTTTTACTCACATATGCCTTTGTGCATATCATCAAAGAGCTATTGTTGCTACAATTTACGCATTACTCGCTTGCATGCAGAATAGATTGGTCTTGTCTGCATCTTGCTACAGTTGCTTTTCAAAAAGGGCTTGTTTGTTCTGATGGCTAGCACATGTGGCGCTATTCACATGGCATCAGCCTTAGCACATGCGTTAGTTGTTAGGATTATTTAGAGCGTCTTGTATTTGCTTGTTTAGGTGGCATCATGTCCGACAATTTGTTTAAGAAACTTTGGTCAAAGCATAGGCTTAAGCTAGCCCCTGCTCTTGCACTTATATTTTTGTCAGGATGTGTTTCTAATCAAAATGCCTTTGACCCACCTCTAAGCTCTGAATTCTCAGTAAGTAATGATGATATTGTCTTAGTTGACATTGATCTTGTTGAGCGCGAGCAATATCAAATCCTCATTGGTCAGATGACCTCAATGCTCGGCAAGGGCGATCTTACCCACGAGCAAAAGGCTCAGATTCTCTATCAATTGGGCTTGCTCTATGACCGTTTAGGTATGGACGCAACTGCTAGAACCATGTTCATGAACTCACTAGTAGAAGTCCCAGACTATGCCCGTTCATATAACTTCTTAGGCATTTACTTAGCAAGCTCAGAGCGCTTTGCTGAGGCTTATGATGCCTATGATGCGGTGTTAGAGATTGACCCAAAAGAAGTTTATGCATACTTCAATCGTGGTATAGCTTTGTACTATGGCAATCGTGCTGAATTAGGCGTTCAAGATCTGGTTAAGTTTTATGAGCTAGACAAGAACGATCCTTTCCGTCTGGCATGGCTGTACATCTTAGATCGTGAAGTTGATGGACAAGAGATCGCTCGTCAAAAGTTAATCGAGCGACGTAATGCTATCGAAAAGAAAGTGCCATGGGGTCTTGAGGTATTAGACTTATTATCCGGCAAGATCTCTGGTCACGATCTGATTGAGTCAGTGCGTACTGCTAATATTGAGCCTTTAGAGCGTGCACGCCGTTTATGTGAAGCATACTTCTACATGGCTAAAGAAGCTGCTTATAAAGGTGAGTATAAGCAGGCTTATGATCTCTTCCATCTATGCCTTGCTACTAATGTTTCAGGCTATCTTGAGTATCGCTATGCACGTTTAGAGATCGCTCGTTTTGAGCGTATGGAGCAGGTGCAAAAGGCTGATCAGCTCGCCACAGAGAAACAAAAGGAGCGTGAAGAGCTCCTAAAGAGGCAAGCTCAAGAGGCTCATAAGTATTTTCAGATGCTCAATCAGAAACGAAAAGAGTCTGAAAACAAGAAGATCCAAAACTCCACTTTAGATAACAATAAGAGCCAAGACTCTAATTTAGATACCAATAAGACTTCAGCTAAAAGCTAAAGATCATTTTCATCTTGATTCATGACACAGTTTGAGGTGTTTTATGAAGCGCTCATTCATCAATAAGATCGTTAACGAAGCGATTGAGTTTTCCAAAGCACAGCACTTAACCCTGCCTAAGTTTGCCTATATCACTGCTGAAGATTGGAAAAAACAAGATCAAGCATCATGGGCAGAGGTTTTTGATCTCGAACTTGGTTGGGATGTTACCGATTATGGCTCTGATGATTTTTACAAAACCGGCACCTGTTTGTTTACCTTACGTAATGGTTCTGTAAGCGACTCTCGCTATACCAAGCCTTATGCTGAAAAAATGATGCTAATTGAGGATGGTCAGGTACTGCCTTATCACTTCCACAGTTATAAGATGGAAGACATCCTTAATCGTGGCGGTGGCACTTTATGCATTAAGTGCTATTGGGCAACTGAAGATAATAAGCTTGATGAAAAGCGCAAGGTCGAGATTTCATTTGACTCTCAGAAAGTATGCTTTGAGCCAGGTGAGGTTATTCGTATTCCAGTAGGTTCAGGCGTAACCCTGCCACCACGTTTATATCACAGCATTTGGGCTGAAAACGGCAAGGTCATGAGCTGGGAAGTTAGCAAGGTTAATGATGATCACACTGACAATACTTACCTTGAGGGCTGTCCGCGCTTTAGCAAGATTGAAGAAGATGAGCCAATGCTCTGGTGTCTGTGTAATGAGTACGACAAGGTTAAGGTATAAGTAGCTTAGCTTAATCGCTTGTCGTGAATGCATACTAAAATGGAATTTACAGCCCGCCTTGTGCGGGCTTTTTCGTATGGATTTTTGATAATCACTAGGCTCTTAGCATTGCTATTTTTAAGATCAAAACATGAGAGCAAGTGGCTGCTAAAAAGGTGTTAGGGCGCACGGAATTATCCTAGATATGATGGTAGGCTAAAAATTGCGCTGTATTTGGGCGCTATGAGTACACTTTATCTAAGGGGGGATCGTATGAGCTATGAGTACACTTTAGGGGTTGACCTTGGTGGCACTAAAACTGAGATCATAGCCTTAGATAAGCGTGGCAGCGAGTGCTTTAGAAAGAAGGTGGCCACAGTCAAAGCATCCTATGCTGACACAGTAAAAACGATCTCAGCTTTGGTATTAGAGGCTGAGCAGCATTTATCTTGTAAGTGTCCTTTAGGCATAGCCATTCCTGGGGCAGTATCTGAGCACACTAAAAGGATCAAAAACGCTAATTCCTTTTGGTTAAACGATCAAGATCTTAAGGGAGACCTTGCTAAGTCTTTATCTAAAGATGAGATCTTCTTAGAAAACGATGCTAATTGCTTTGCCCTGTCGGAGGCCGAGGATGGTGCTGGTAAAGATTACGCTACTGTATGGGGGCTTATCTTAGGCACAGGCTCTGGCTCAGGTATTGTCATAAATAAGCAAGTTTTACGGGGACGCAATCTACTCTCAGGTGAGTGGGGGCATACTACCTTGCCGTGGCTTACTGATGAAGAGCGCGAGCTCTGGCGTGATGTTAAATGCTATTGCGCTCGTGACTACTGTATTGAGACCTTTGTTTCAGGTGTAGGCTTCGAGCGTGACTTTGCTAAGCGTAAAGGTGTGTTTGATCCAAACGCTTTAACCTTTGCCACCACAGGCAAGGACATTATAGATCTCATGGCAAAAGGAGATCATGATGCAAAGGCATGCTATGAGGCATATTTAGACAGGTTGTCGCGTGCCATTGCAGCTTTTAGTGGTTTTCTTGACCCTGATGTCATTGTCCTAGGTGGAGGTATGTCCAACGTTAATAAGCTGTATGAGGATTTACCAGATCGCGTAAGGCATTACATCTTTGGCGGCGAGTTTGATACTCCTATTGTGCCTAATGTCTATGGTTCTGACTCTGGCGTTAGAGGTGCGGCATGGTTGCCTTTAATGCATAGTGCTAAGGACTAATGCTATCTATTAAGAAGATCTAACAGTACTCATTACATGCTTCTTTAGAGGAGATGACATACTAACAAACATAGCTTTTAACACATCAACTGATTTGGCCAAATGCATTGCCGCTTCGTTTGTCTAAGGAGTTTCTATGGATAATCCTATTGAATTGCAGTCTCAGTCAGGTGCTCTTTGTGCTGAAGTTGATCTCAACGGTGGCATGCTTGCTCGATTACAGCTTAAAAGATTAGGCAAAAGGGCTATGGATTTATTGCATCGTGCGCCTTGGCTGGAGGATGATTATTTTAATAATGATCCAGGCTTATTTGCGCACTTGTCAGGTGAGTGGGTCTGCGCTCCATTTGGCTGGGTGCCTAAGGACAGCAAGCTCTTTAGCTCAACCTATGCACATGGTTTACCATGTCATAGCGCCTGGCAAGTAGACAGTGTTAGTGAAAGCAAAGTGGTGCTGAGCTATGTTTTCCCCAATGGCCACCCGCTTAAGAACTTAAAGCGTGTCATTGAGCTCAAAGATGATCGTGTAGATCTTAGCTTCACTCTGATCTCAAATGAGGACTGCGAAGTTCCTTTAGGTGTACATCCATGTTTTCCTACCGATCATGAGCTCAATGCGTTAGAGCTTGAGGTAGCTGGTGATGGTATTGTCTATGGGGTCGATTGTGAGCCAGGTACAAGCCGTTTAGTTCCAGCAAAGGTATTTGAGAGCCTCAATAAACTACCATTGAAGAGTGAATACATCGGAAAAGATGGTAATCAGGATACTGTCGATGCTACTAAGCTGCCATTTGCCTATCACACCGAAGAAATAGTACAAATGCTGCATCCTGAAGGCCAGGCGGTGCTTAACTATAAGAATAAGGGCTTACGACTGATCTTAAAGTGGGATGGTAGCAAGATTCCAACTTGTTTACTCTGGATGAGTAATCATGGTCGTAAGGCTGAGCCATGGAATGGTGAGAATTGCTGCTTAGGTATTGAGCCTATCGCTTCTTGCTGGGATTTTGGTGAGGAGTCATTAAAGGAATCTAATCCAATCAAGGATCGTGGCGTAAAGACCGCAGTAAGTATTAAGGCAGGCGTGCCATTTACCTTTGATTACTCGATTGCCATAGAAGCTCTAGATTAAGAGTCATACCTGATATCGAGCACGATGCTGCAGTTATCACGGCACTATTAACGCAGCAGGCAAAAGAAAAGCGCTATCAAAAAGAGTCGCAACAATGGCTCAATTTGATGGCACTTTTTTCAATGACAAACTATAAAAGACAAAATGGTAGGCTTTGCCAAAATTACAAACTATAAAAGACAAAAGCTTGGTATTTTGTCAAAATGACAAACTTAAAATATGAAATGTTTGAAGTTGCCCCAAACAATAGTTGGTAGATGTGTTGGGGCTGCTTTGCTTTGAGCTAGGCTTTGCGCAGCATATTAACTGCGTTGGCTATTGCCTTGAGGGCGGTGTCGATGTCTTCTTCGGTATTAAAGCGGCCGATAGACAGGCGGATAGATGCCATAGCTAACTCATCAGAGTGGCCAGTCTCAGTTAGGATGTAACTTGGCTTAACCACACTTGAGGAGCAGGCTGAGCCAGATGATACGGCTACACCACGGATAGTTGGGATTAAGAACTTACCCTCAACCTTATCAAAGCTTACAGATACGATGCCAGGAAGATGAGGGGTGTCTGTACCTTCCATATAGCCATTGATGTGAGCTCCAGGTATTTCTTTAAGACCTGTAATAAGCCTGTTCTTTAATGACTCAAGATGCTCACATACCTTAGTGCGCTCCTTTTGCATAATGGCAAAAGCTTCGCCCATAGCAGCGATCTGATGGGTAGCTGGGGTGCCGCCACGCAGCCCCTTTTCATGACCACCGCCAGAGATAAGAGGATCAAGCTCGATATTGCTGCTACGCTTGAGATAAAGTGCACCAATACCTTTTGGACCATAGATCTTCTCTGGTGTAAGGGTCACCATGTCAACTAAAGAATGGTCTAAATCAAGAGGTATTAACGCATTGCTTTGTGCGCAGTCAGAGTGGTAGAGAGCACCGTATTTATGTGCAACTTCGGCTAAAGCATTGATATCGTTCATCGAGCCGAGCACGCTATTAGCCTGAGAGATGGAGACGAGAAATACACTCTCATCCATAGCCTCATCGAGCATTTCAGGAGTAATGGTGCCATCGGTGCGTGGACGAATAAGTTTGACTACAAATCCCTCGCACTCTAAAGCAGTAGCGCTTTCAATTACGGCCTTGTGCTCAATTGATGAAGTGATGATAGTCTTGCGCTTGTCACCTGCTTTGTTTAAGGAACGTGCTAGTCCCTTGATTGCAAAGTTATTGCTCTCGGTGGCTCCAGAGGTAAAGATGATCTCAAGAGGAGAACAACCAATAGCTAGGGCAATTTGGTCGCGAGCATTATCAATCACCTCAGCTGCTTGCCAACCATAGACGTGGTCTTTAGAGGCACTGTTACCAAAAATGCCCTCGTAAGAAAGGCATTTGACCATAGCGTCGATAACGCGCTGATCCATAGGAGTGGAGGCAGCGTTATCTAAGTAAACAGGTAGCTTTGGGGCTGTTTTAGCTTGCATGTTCTTCTCGAAATCTCATAGCGCCCATCAAGATGGGCTATGCAAAAATGTAGGCCTTAATGTTAGCAGTGGTGCTTGTTGGTAAAGTATTGAGCTTAACCAAGCTCTTTTGTCTCAGTGCTATTCTTTGATGTGTTCAATGGCGAGTTTTACACCCTCTGAAATATGGAAATCACAGAGCTTGTAAATGTTGCGGAGGCCTTGTCGTTTAACACTAACGAGCTTATGCATTCTTAATTGCGCTAGCTGATGTGAGGTTGCTGATACCGTGGAGTCACACTCTTTAGCGATCTCACTTACTGACAGCTGTCCGTGGCGCAGTAGCGCTACAACGATCTTAAGGCGGCTTGGATCTGCAAGAGCCTTAAAAAATAATGACAGATCTTCAATATCTTCGTCAGAAAGCTCTTCAGTAAAAGCATGACTATCGTGATGGCAGCTTGGGCAAGTACAGGTGCAAGTACACTCGATCTCGTCGCAATCTGAGCTGTCGACGACGTCTTCTTCAGTAAGTACTTGCTTATCAAGCACTTCCTTTTTCTTAGACGGCGCTTTCTTGCGCTTCTTACTTGTTTCGAGCATATACTTCTCCAGTGAGCTCAATAGGCCATCAAGACATGTTAGAGCTAAGCTGTGTTATTAACGACGGCGTCTATTTTAACGCATATGCACTAAAACTCATAAGCGCGGACAAATACCAATCATAGCGCGGGATAATAAGTGCTTTTGTGCGGACAAATACCCATCATAGCGCTGGATAATAAGTGCTTTTGTAAAGATCAGGATCTTATGGGCTAGAGAGTTAAAAGATAATTGCTATTGCATTGGCGCGGGCGCTGCGATCTTGAAGTTACTAGCATCTGCAGCAATGTTGCGGCTTAGTCAGATGGTGTAGATATTGGTTATAAAATGGCAGCGGCAGGTGAGGTGTAGACATGTGTTGGTCTTGTTTAGGCCGCTGCGCGATGAGTAATTAACAGCAATTAACTATAGCAATACTTTAGTCAATGGAGTCTGGGATCTCATCGTGTGCAAGTAGGTAGTCAGTAAATACATCCAAAGTATGACTAGCTTTGCCATAGAACGCATGAGTGAAGCTTGAACGTACCTCACTTGGCTTGAGGTTGAACTCAATACAAGGAGCGCCAGCATAACGGCAAATACGTGCGAAGCCAGCAGCTGGATAGACCACACCTGAGGTACCGATGGATAAGAATAGATCACACTGTGTTAGACATGCCTCAATCTCGTCCATGCGGTAAGGTATTTCACCAAACCAGACAATGTCAGGACGTAAGGCAGCTTTGCCACAATGTGGGCACTTAAGATCAGTACTAGAGTCTTCTAAATACTCAAAGCGTGCATCACATGCTTCGCACCAAAGCTTATTGAGCTCACCGTGCATATGAATAATGTCATGTGATTTAGCTTTCTCGTGCAAATCATCAATGTTTTGCGTGATGATAGTTACCTTGCCACCTTTAGCTTCAATGCCTTGCTGCAGCTTAGTAAGAGCTAAGTGACCTTGATTTGGCACCTTAGTCTTACAGGCACGGCGTCTGTCATTGTAGAAGGTGTGCACTAAAGGCTTATTGCGCAGGAAGCCTTCATAGGTTGCGACATCTTCAACACGGTGGTTTTCCCAAAGGCCATCTTCTGAGCGGAATACTGGAATACCAGATTCTGCCGAGATTCCAGCACCTGTAAGAACAGCAATTCTGGAGTACTTCATAAAACAATCCTTATGCACTTAATCAAGTGCAGTCACAATAAGCCTAGGCAGAGCTTTAGTAGTGAGCACCAACCAGCCAATGGGCGAGGGCGTACACGGTATTGCCAGTAGAGCCTGGAGCTAAGTATGGTGAGCTATCGGCTTGGTAGGCATTAGATAAGTCAAGGTGAGTCCACTTCTGATCTGCTTGGACAAAGAATGATAAGAAAGCAGCAGCAGTAGAGGCACCTGGAGCACCATCTCCATGACCAGTGTTAGAGATGTCAGCACGACGTGCGGTGATATAGCGCTTGTGGTACTCACGCATTGGCAGTAAC
The DNA here is from genome assembly GCF_902485895.1 of uncultured Anaerobiospirillum sp. Classification (NCBI taxonomy): domain Bacteria; kingdom Pseudomonadati; phylum Pseudomonadota; class Gammaproteobacteria; order Aeromonadales; family Succinivibrionaceae; genus Anaerobiospirillum; species uncultured Anaerobiospirillum sp. The sequence continues at coordinate 78,787 of NZ_CABTML010000067.1, forward strand.
CAGTACTCTTCCTTGGTGTAGTTAAAGGCTTGCTCGAGCTGCTCATCGACCTTGTTGTTGCGGCATAAAATAGCGCACATATCACGGCCGACAGCGATCTTAGCAGCACCAGTTAAGGTAGCAGCATCTAGGATGAATGAAGGCTTGTCTTTTGCTGCCTGCAGCAGTGCATCAGCTAAGATGAGACGCCCCTCTGCATCGGTGTTGCCGATCTCAACTGAAACCTTGTTAGGGTAGGTAATAATGTCGCCTGGAACCATAGCACTGCCAGATACCATGTTTTCAGCACATGGCATGTAGCAGCGGATATGCTTAGAAGCGCCCATAGTTGCAGCTAATACGGTTGCAGCGGCAACATACACAAGGCCTGACTTATCAGTACGCATAGTCTCCATGAACTTGGAGCTCTTCATGTCGTTACCGCCGGTGTCAAAGGCAATACCTTTACCCACTAAGGCAAAATCAACCTTATCTTTTGATGCACCCTCACCGACATAGTCAATGATGCCAAGGCATGGTTCATTAATAGAGCTTTTGCCTACAGTCTGAAGTCCAATGCACTCTTCATCAAAGACCTTATCGCCTTTCTTTAAAACCTTAAAGGAAAGCTGACCTTTACCGCCAAACTTCTTAAAGGCCTCTTCAAGAGCGTTGTAGTATTTAGTTACTAGATCAACAGTGTGGTAGAGGTTATTGGCGCTGTTGGCAAAGATACGACTTAAGGTAATGAACTCAACATCACGACGGGCTGAGGCAAGGTTAGCTTCGTTTAAGTCAAAAGCTACGCTCATACCAGTACGCTCTAAAGCTTCAGAGTACATACCGATAACAAACTGAGCAGCACCCATAGCATCAAGCTTAATATCAGCCTTATCGTCTACAAGTACGCAAACCTTGGATAAGCCTAAAGCACCCACAGTACGGCCAGCTTTTTGTAAATAACGGCTGTCTTGCTTATCAACAAAGATATCAAAGCCACCCTGAGCATTCGGAACAGAGTTAGTGCCTTCAGCAAAGCACTCTGGAGCCTTGCCACAAGTAAGTTTTACCTTAAAGAAACTATCATCGGCATTATTAAGGCCGAGGATTTCGATCTTAGTCATTAGCTTTCAATCCCTAAAATTACAGCAACCACATGCCCATCAAGAGTATGGATAAACTCATGAGCATGGAGTTGATATTGCTATTGTAATGCCTTTAACGTGCATATGCAGTGCTTGCCTGCAAACTTGCATCTTAGATATGCAAAATGAATCACATTGCGCTTGATAAATGCCGGCCGCTACGATGATTAGTTGGCTTAGTTGCTAATGTGTATCTTGTACAAGGGCTGCGGTGTATGGGCATTAAGTGGCATAACTTGGGCAGAGAGCTGTGGTGTATGGGCATGGACTTGTATAACTTGGGCAGAGAGCTGTGGTGTATGGGCATGGACTTGTATAACTTGGGCAGAGAGCTGTGCGGTAGTGGCTTTATAGCTAGAGCAATTAACAGAAAAGTGCCGTTTTGCAGATGCTATGTGCAATCTAATGATATGATTAAGTTTGCATCTTATGCTGCTGCCTAAAGGCTTTAGTATAAGTTAGCAGTAATTGCATTATCTTATTTTGAATACATGGCTTAGGCTGTGTATCAGCCTCCCATAGCTTTGTCTAAGTTGTCTTGATGGTGACATCATCGCAAGCGATTGTGCTTGGGGTGCTTTGAACAGTCGTATTAGGTATTTAGCATGTTGTTTTGCTCAGCACTAAGTGTTGCAGCTAAGCGCATACGTGTACCTTAAATCGTTTTAGAACAAGGTTTTATTTTGTTCTTTTTACACTTGGATGCTTGGATAAGTGTGTCTGATGGGGGCATAACTGGTGAAAATCATGAACGTTGCTATTGTTGGCACCGGCTATGTAGGACTGCCTACAGGTGTAGGTCTTGCCGAGCTTGGCCATCAGGTTATTTGCATCGACCGCGAGCTGAGCAAGATTAAGGCTCTTCAAGAGGGTAAAGTAACCCTTTATGAAGAGGGTCTTGAAGATCTTTTAAAAAAGAATTATCAAAAAGGAACCATCCGTTTTACTGATTCCATGCAAGAGGGTGTTAGTCAGGCTGATATCGTGATTTTAGCTGTAGGCACACCTCCGCATCCTGTCACTCATGAAGCTGACATGCGCTATCTCTATGCTGCAGCGACTGAGCTCTCTCCATACTTAAATGGCTATACCGTGATTGCTAATAAATCCACTGTACCAGTCGGAACTGCTGATATGGTTCAAGGACTTATTGAAAAGAGCAATAAAAACGCAGACTTTGATGTGGTCTCGCTACCAGAGTTTTTGCGTGAGGGTTATGCTGTTTACGACTTCTTTAATCCAGATCGCATCATTGTTGGTGCTGATACACAAAGAGCTAAGGACGTTATCTCTGAGCTCTATGCTCCGCTGTTAGAAAAGAGCCCTAAAACTAAAGTCTTATGCGTCAACACACGTTCAAGTGAGACTATCAAATACGCCTCCAATTCATTTTTAGCTACCAAGATTCACTTCATCAATGAGATGGCAGACTTTTGCGAAAAGACTGGTGCCGATATTTATGAAGTTGCCGCTGGTATGGGTTTAGATAAACGCATTGGTGCAGCTTTCTTAAATCCAGGCCCTGGTTTTGGTGGCTCTTGCTTCCCTAAAGATACAATGGCTATGGATTTTATGGCCCGTCAGAATGGTCTTAACATGACCATTATTCAGGCCACTATTAATGGCAATAATCAGCGCATTAATGCTATGGCCGAGCGTATTTTTAACCATCTGCCAAAGGCAGAAACTAACAGGGTAGTAGGCATTTTAGGACTGGCTTTTAAAGAAGGTACTGATGATTGTCGTACCTCGCCAGCTATTCAAATCATCTCTCAGCTTTTAGAGCAAGACTTTAATTTAACCTTACGTGTATACGATCCTCAGGCTATGGAAAACTCCAAAGAACTCTTTGGTGAAAACTTAAGCCGCATTACCTTTACCAAGTGTAAAGAAGAGGCTTGTGACGGGGCTGATGTTTTGGCGATCTTAACTGAGTGGCCAGAGTTTAGAGATCTTGATTTAAAGCAAGCTTACGAGCGTATGCGACACCATTGTATTGTCGATTGCCGTAACATGTTAAACCCTGCTCAAGCTAGGGAGCTTGGTTTTAGATACTCAGGTGTTGGCACTAGCACTACCAAGTAGTACACAGTTAGATAGCCTAAGGATTTTGCATGAATATTCTTGTAACTGGTGGCACTGGTTTTATCGGCTCTAATCTCTGCCGTGAGTTAGTTAAGCAAGGGCATCAAGTTTTTTGCTTAGATAACAACTACACTGGCTCTTTGGATAATGTCCAAGAGCTAATGGATAAGAGCGAGTTTTGCTTTATTGAGCATGATATCTGTAACCGTCTCGACTCAATAGAGAAGCTGCAGGGCGTAAAGCTTGATCGCATTTACAATCTTGCCTGTCCTGCTAGCCCTCCAGCCTATCAGGGTAAGCACTCACTTGATACCACTAAGACCTGTGTTTATGGTGCTTTTAACGTGCTTGATCTTGCTATCAAACATGATGCTGTGATCTTGCAAGCCTCCACATCGGAAGTTTATGGCGATCCTTTAGTGCATCCTCAAAAAGAAACTTACTTAGGTAACGTCAATCCAAATGGTATTCGTGCCTGTTATGATGAGGGTAAGCGTTGCGCCGAGAGTATCTTCTTTGATTACAGTCGTCATATGGGGGCTAAGATTAAAGTCATTCGTATCTTCAATACTTATGGCACCTTCATGGCTCCTGATGATGGTCGCGTGGTCTCAAACTTCATCTGCCAAGCTTTAGAGGGTAAGGATATTACTATCTATGGCGATGGCTCACAGACAAGATCTTTTTGCTTTGTAGACGATCTCGTACGTGGCATCATTGCCATGATGGAGTCTGACACCTCCTTTACTGGTCCTGTAAACTTAGGTAACCCTGGCGAGTTCACGATTAAAGAGCTAGCTGAGAAGGTAGTTGCCAAGATCGATACTCCATCGAAGGTGGTGTATAAAGATCTGCCGTCTGATGATCCTAAGGTTCGTCGTCCAGACATTGCTTTGGCCAAAGAAAAGCTTGGATGGGAGCCAGTTATTAAGCTTGATGAAGGCTTAGATAAATCCATTGCCTACTTCAAGCAAAAGCTTGTAAAGTTAGGCCGCATCAAATAGGTGGCATTTGCACGCAGGCTTTTGTCCTTTTTATGGCAGCAAGAGCCTTAGCTAATCCATTACTAAACAGGCACCCAAGGAGGTGCCTTTATTTTGGGCTCCACAAAAGGTGACTTACTGGCCCAATCTTGGGGATAACTCGCTATAAAAGACTTATTTAGTTGAGGCTAGTAGGTTATGGATTCTTATAAATGTTATGTTAATAGCGCTATATGTGCATAATGATGGGCAACATAGATAACGCTCAGCGAGCATCATTTTGGGGATAGCATGTTATTAAAGTCATCTACAGCAACTACATTGCATCCAAGCGTGTGCCAACAGCTTGCAAGTGAAGGATTAGGTATCAAGCCTAATGTGATGCTCTCAAGAAACTTCATGTTTAATGGTGCTGTCCATGTTGAAGGGCCAAGTAAGCTATTTAGAGCGAAGATTGATTGCTACTCATATGTGCAGTTTGACTGCACCATCACGACTTCTAGCATAGGTCGCTATTGTTCGATCGCACATGGCGTAGAAATGGGAATGGGTATCCATAAGACCGATTGCGCTACTACTTCGGTTGCTCTTTTCAACAATCGCTATTTTCAGAGTTTTTCTGGCCCCATTGAGAGCTTGCCTAAGTGGAAACTCGATCTAGGTGAGGAGACTTCGTCAGCTCAGATTGGTAATGATGTATGGATTGGAGCGCATGTGCTCATTCCTGCTAATTGCAAGATTGGTCATGGTGCTGTAATCGGTGCAGGAAGCGTGGTGACAGGCGATGTGCCGTCTTATGCAGTGGTGGCTGGTAACAATGTCGTTGATGATAATGGTAAAGTTTCAAGCATGCGAATTGCAAAGTATCGTTTCACAGATGAGATCATAGCTGATCTTTTAGATCTCAACTGGTGGGATTATGACCTGCCTAAGTGGGTAGCAAAAGGCCACAAGGTTCCATACGAGAATATTGACGATTTCATCAGCTATATGCGCAATGAGGACTTAAGTGAGTGCCCTCGTATCGTGGATGATTGGAAGATGCTCTTCATACAAGACAAGGAAAATGTCCGTATCTTGAATGTTGCTAAGGACACCTCACAAGACTTTACGAACCTTAACATTGAAGAGTAAGTAAGCTTGTGTGTCCTTAAGATCTTGGTGCAAAGTGCAAAATGTGAGTTGAGAGCTTAGCTAATTAGTCTGCAAGGGGTACAATGGCTCACTTAATTGAGGCCTACTAGGCTTTGTTAGCTCATTAGCCTAGGGCTTAATTGGCATAAGGCTTTATTGTCCTTAATTCTTTGTGTGGCTGTAAAACTTGGCAAAACGATAGCTATGAACTTTTCTATTTCAGACCTCAATAATTTCAACACACTTTTCGTGGGTACTAAGCAAGACGCTGAGATTAATAATATGGGTGGTAATCTCTTCTTTGGAGATCCGTCTTCATATTCACCAAAGGTGCTTGATTATGTGATGAAGCGCTTTAGCATCCGTAGTGTACTTGATGTTGGTGCAGGTCTAGGCGATGTTTCGTCTTATATCCATAATACTTATCATGTGCCAGTCATTGGCATGGAAGGCTTAGACTTTAACGTTGCCAATGCTCGCTATCCACTTTGCCAGCATGATCTGACCACTGGCCCTTTTAAGTGTGGCCCAGTTGATCTTTGCGTTTCTGTTGAGGTAGCAGAGCACATTGATCCTAAATATGTTGATAACTATATCGATACTTTAGTGCATGGTAAGTACATTCTTATGACCCATGCGCTACCTGGTGAAAATGGTGATTTTCATGTCAATGAGCAGCCATCAGAATATTGGGTGGAGAAGCTAAAAGAGCGTGGCTACGGTCTGTTAACCTTAGACACCATAATACTTAGGAAATTGGCTGCATCAGAAGAGCACGTTCAGACTTACTATGCTAAAAGCGGTCTTTTATTTGGCAGACTGCCAGTTAAGCTTGAGTCAGAGATAGCAAAATAGAAAGCAGCACTCATACAGCTGCATCCAGAATTCAAAAAAGGCGACCTAATGTCGCCTTTTTTCACTTGCTAAGAGCAATGGTTAAATTGCTTAGATTAAGCTTCCATTACGCAGCAGCTGTGGGTTATTACCAGCACACTTGTCAAAGAGTGGCTTTAAGGTAGCAGCTAAACGATTAGCTGAGTAGTTAATGTTATAGCGCTTAGCTACATCTGCAGTACGGTTAGTAAAGTCTTCAGTTAAGATGATCTGCAGACCCTTGTAGAAGTTAGCTAAGTCCTCAGCTGCAGGAGCCATGTAGTGGTTGTTTAAGCAGTACTCAGGGATCTCAACTAAGACACCGGCCTCACCAATGGATTCTGCTAAACCAGTCTGATTGGTAGCTAATACAGGAACACCGTAGGTAATAGCTTCACGAGAGATGTTATTAATGCTCTCGAAAGATAAGGATGGCACCATCAGCACCTTGGTTGACTCAAAGAGCTCAGCATCAGTTACCTCAGGGCCTAAAACAAAGATCTTGCTTAATGCAGCCTTAGTAAATGGGGCCTTGTTAGGGTTAGCCTTATCCTTTAAAAGAGCTACTTGCTCGGTAAATTGACCAGCATAAGACTCACGCACTGCAAACTTTAAGTTGCGAGCTTGAGCTGGTACATTTTGCGATAAGCGCAGGAAGATACCTAAGCCCTTATCTACGGTTGGCTCGACCATGGTAATGAACTTTTTGTTGCTTGGGTCGTGCTCAACCTTGCCGCCAAAAGCCAGTGGACCAGTAACTTCAGTAAAGGATCCTGTTACCACACTGTTGATACGGTGCTTAGTTGCATAGAGGTTTGAGGTAGCAGCGCTATCAGTTACAACCAGATCGATGTTAGGGAAGTTAAAACGAGCTGGAGTACCATCAAGCAGGGTATAGGTAGTAGGCAGACCGCGACGACGTGCCTCATCAAAGCACACCATAGAGAGCATGTCAGTACCTGAGCCCATTACTACATCTGGTCTGAAAGCATTGATAATGGCGCAGAACTTAGCGTAAAAATTACGCTGCTCTTGGGAGATCATATCGCCAAGCTTACGGGACTTAGTGCGGATGTAGATGAACTTAATACCGTTGTCCTCGAGGTTAAAGGAGGTCTCATTGCCCTTTAACTTGTCATCAAGGTCGGTGAACATAGAAGTGCCGCTTTCATTTAAGAAGTTTAAAGCACTTAAGCCGATGATTTCGATACCACGTGCCTTTAAAGAAAGCAGCATGTTACGCATCTGAGCGGCTGATGGATTAGAAGAATCGTGAACGCTTAAAGGGCTGACCCAAAGTAGTTTTGGCATAGTAGTATTTTCCAGATGATACGTGGGTAACAAGGCAAACTAAAAGAGCCAGTTACTTCAGGTAATAAAGTGGGTTATCGCAACCGCTTTCGTTGATAAGCGGACGGAATGCTTGCAATGTACGCTCTAAAGCTCGCTCAGGAGATAAGGTTACCTTAGCTTCCTTGAACTTTTCAGAGTAGTCAGACTCAAGCGCTTTCTTTAAAGCATCAACCCATGGACGAATTTCCTCATCGGTTGGGATGCTTAAGTGGTCATCCACGCAGTGCTGTGGAGCCTCAAGAATTTCACCGCAACCTGCCATACCTTCAGCAAGACCGCCAGAGGTTGAACATACAACAGGGATTTCATTAATCACAGCCTCTGAGGTTACACGACCCCATGACTCATACCACAGTGATGGAGCTAACAGAGCTTTGGTGATTGCGTACACAGGACGCATATCCTTTTGACTTCCTGTGATATCCACATTAGAAAAGTCAGTAGGCTTGAATGGGTGAACGTCGCTCTTGTCTTTCTCGTGCAGCATAGAGACCATTTGAGCAAAGTTACCACGGGTGTTGATAACGAGGAACTTTAAGTCAGGCAGCTCTTCTTTGCACACTACAGCAAGCTTAGCAAAGATCGCTAAACCCTTTGCTGGAGATGGGTTGATGAAAGTTACGTACTTAGGATCACGCTGAGCACTGATGTAGCTGTCAAAGTTGAAGAAAGCACCAGTTGCTACAACATTGATGTGATCACGACGAGCATATAAGTTTGAAGTTGCCTGTGAGTCAGTAACTACAAGATCGTAGTTAGAGAAGGCAAAGTTACCGTGGTTGCCATTTACTAAGGTATAGACGGTCTTAATACCACGACGGCGGGCCTCAGCAAAACAAGTAAGTGAGGTCATACCAGGGCAATAGCCAATCACGATATCTGGCTTAAATTCATCTAAGACGTCTAAGAAAGTTTCGTACAGAAGCTGACCTTCAGCTAAAGTAAATTCCATCTCACGGCGGGAATCACAACGAGTGTAGATGTAGTGAATACCATTATCGTCAAGAATGAAAGTCTTATGATTATCTTCTTTAAGCTTCTTGTCTAAGTCGCCAAAAACAATGGAGCCAGAGATATTATCAAAGATGAATGAAGCGCAGGACCATACTTCAAAGCCATTTTTAGCTAAGGCTTCGAGCATGGTTTTGCAATTTACAGATGCTCCTGATGATACATCGTGCAAGCTATATGGAGACATCCAAAGAATTTTAGGCATTATGTAATCCTATTAAGTCGGCAGCTGTCCTTTTGGACGATGATCACTTAGAGATCTGGCTGAGAGAAGTTGAAGTGAGCACGGTCACGCTCACGACGCTCTATGTAAGGTTTTAAGATTTCTACAACCTTATCCAGGCTCTTATCAATAGAAAGGGTCTCGGCTGCAGCTTTAAACTTATCACTCATATCCTCAGTTAACAGACGCTCAAAGGCATCAAACCAAGGTTGCATTTCCTCATCATCAGGAATGGATAAGTTGTCATCAACACAGTGCTGAGGTGGATCAATACAGATACCAGCACCAGCAGAGGCCTCAGGTAAACCACCAGAGGTAGTTGAGAGTACAGGGATGTTATTAAGCACTGCTTCAGTAGCGACACGGCCCCATGACTCCCACCAAAGAGATGGTGCGATCAGCATACGAGTAACTCCATAGACTGAACGCATATTGTTAGTGCTAGGAGTCATATCGATGTTATTGAAGTCCTCAGGCTTGAATGGGTGTTCATCCTTATTGCCCTTGGTATGCAGATATTGCACATTCTCAGCAAAATTACCGCGAGAGTTAACCACTAAGAAGCGCAGTTCAGGATGTTTTTCGCCTGCCCATTTAGCAATGCGGGCAAAAATTGATAAGCCCTTCTCAAAGCTAGGGTTAACAAAAGTGATGTATTTAGGCTCGTGGGTAGGAGCTATGATCTTCTCACTCTCAAAGATCTCGCTAGTTGGGATCATACGGATACGATCACGCACATAGTAGAGCTTTTCAGAGGCTCTTGAGTCGGTGAGGATGATATCAATATCAGGGAATGAGTAATTACCATGATTACCGTTTAATACAGGGTAAATGGTGTAGATACCACGTCGCTTAGCCTCAGCAAAACATGTCATCGAGACCATGCTAGTGCCAAAAGCCATAACAAAGTCTGGACGGAAACGATCTAAAACCTCGCAGAACACATTGAAGAACAAATCCATGTCATCTAATGTTTGTTCATGCTCGTAGGTTGAGGAGCAACGGGTGTAGATATAGTGAATACCCTGATCATCAAGCTCAAACACTTTCTTGTTTGACTTGGCCAGAGTTTCTTGAAGATTGTTAAAGAGTCTAGCGCCTGTTGGAACATCAAAGATAAATGATGCACAGGACATCACCTCAAAGCCGCGTTTTACTAAACCCTCAAGAACTGTTTTGCAGTGAATGGATGCTCCTGAGGACAAGTCGTGCAAGCTGTACGGAGATATCCATAGAATTTTAGGCATATGTCGCAATCCTTTTATCGGGCAAATGCATGCACCACAATACACAAACTTAAATATATCTACATGGTGTAAAGGCCATTAGCTTCAAAGATACGACAGCTTTTGGCGGTATTTTGATAGCAATGGGCAAGATCAGTTATTTAGTATGGATAGCTTGGCGATCGTCACTTGCAGCTTAAGAGTGTTGCGGCTTTCTTTTAGCTGAAAGTGCCTAAGTTAACGTGATCTTGTTGGTACACATGTATTGTTAGTGCACTTTAATGCCTGATGAGCAGCATAAGAAGATGCTTTTGTAACAACGCAATATTCTAGCAAATATCAGGCTTTTAGGCTTAGTTTTAGACGCGTTTGCACTCACATTAACGCAAAAACAGTATCTCTCAGCCATGATTTTGTAACCTCAAGTCACTAGTTAACACAATCTTCTTAACTAAGCTGAATGAACTATAAGCATCAAGCATGAAAGATTGGCAGCACTCGAGATCATTATCAGCCCCCACGCTCACAGGATGCCAGTGGGCAGCACTCGAGATCATTATCAGCCCAGAGCTCACAGGATGGCAGCGGGTAGCACCTAAGATTATCGTCAGTCCCGCGCTCACAGGATGCATAGTGGGCAGCACTCGAGATCATCGTCAGTCCCGCGCTCACAGGATGCACAGTGGGCAGCATTTAAGATCATCGTTAAACCCAAGAACACTAGATGCCAGTGGGCAGCACTCAAGATCATCGTTAAACCAAAGAACACGGATGCCAGTGGGCTGTTCTTGAGATCGTCGTTAAGCCTAAGATCACTGTATGCACGGTTGGCAGCGCTAAGGATCGTCGTTAGCTTAGTGATGAAGAGTTGTTGGACTTAGAGTTCATCTTAATTTAACGACTAACGACGCTCTAATAGGAAATAGTGTTGGGTTATGCATAGATCATTTTTGAGTGTGTTGAGTGGTGAAAGTTGATCTAAGAGGGCGTGTTTTTGAGTAGTAAAAAATACTAAAAGTGATCGACTTTTAATGATTGCTACTGTGCTATCAAATGTATGTTTTATTGAGTAAAAATGCTTGTATATCAGCTTTGATAGAAAAGTGTGACGTTGCTGGCAATTTAAGATCTATAAGAAAAAGAATAAAACTACATAAAACTGCTATTTTGCAAGCATTACAATCTCTAAGGTTAATTAGGCTTTAATTGTGTGCAAAGCTCCTGTTAAGTGCAATATATCAATGGCAAATGGTTTGTGTTGTGTAAAGCTCATCTTGTATAAAAAGAACACTAAATTGATTTTTTAATTTGAGAGATCAGCACCTAAAAGCTTAAAAATGTAATAACTAGGATGTTTCATTCAGAACACAGATCAAAGCCTTATGCCATCTTGCTTTACTCAAGTTTTTTCCATATGAACACATCTCAGTTTTGAGATATCTTCTTATCTAGGTAACTCAACCTAGATATAATTTCCCCGACGTTGTTGAGTGCCCCTGAGCCCTGCATTGTTTGGGCAGTTTTACTGCTCTAAAACGATAACGCTGTAGATCTGCAGACCCTTGCTAGATTTTGTCCTCCTGCCACGCCTTGCTGTGCGACAGAAGAGCGATTCAGCATCCGAAACTCGAATCTTCTTAGCTAAAACGTACAGCACAGGTTAAGCACCCATCAATCTTAACTGTCATCGCATTTACCTTGGTTTATAAGTACTAGCTTTGCTTGAGTGCTTACAAAGCCATTTAAAAAAGTGTTATCCGTTTACATAAGCGATCGACGATTAGTCAGCCCAAGCTCATAAACAACTAGTGCACTTTTAACTTAGTATTATGAGTTTTGCATCAATACATGTTGGCTTTGCTTACATGTTATTGATGTTGCCAAAATCATTGGTAAAGCAATCCGTTCTGCCTGCCATGATGTAAGTTAAGACAAATTTAAATCTCCACTGTAGACAGGTGTGGCGTTCTTATTTGACGCCGCATCTGTTATGGATACGGGCATTGTTTTGTCTTAAATTTAAGTACAACACTGTATAAGACTTGTTCAATTCAATACAAAAGGGTAATAGCGCTGTAGTTGCTAACTCTAGTGTTTGTATTAGCAAAATCCTGGTAGACAAATTTAATCCTGGTTGATGATCTTAGTATTTGCATATTGCATATGCATGCTATTTATCAAGGCGAAGCTCTTATTTAAAGCGCTGTCTTTAAGTATTGCTATGCCTACTGTGTAGTTGTATGCATAGGCTGCTTGTAACTGAAGCCCTTTTGTCTAAATTTTTGAGTACATGTCCATGAGCTTGTAAGGTATGGATCTAACTTATAAGTTCGTTGGCTAATGCAGCAAAATCCTAATGCGTTAACAGACCGTAATCCTGCCTATGGGTGTGCTTAGAAGCACTTAGATTCACACTAGAGCTCGTCTCTTAAAAATTTAAGTGAGTACATCAAGGAAGAGTAAGTCACCTTTAGTGACACCACAGCAATCAATAGCATTGCCACAACACAACCTGAACTACAGGATCAAACTAGGGGCTGTTTTATGGGAATAATACAATCAGTCTGCCAAGGCTCTTTGCAGGTACCAAAAACATTTATCTCTGACTATCACGTTGATATTCTCTTAGAGTCCGTATTAGGTCTCGAAAATCAAGATATTGCTATCATCGAGCATTGTTCTCCCCATCAAGTAGATGAGGTCTTTGACCAATGCAATCATTTTATTGCTCACGAATTAGTAGACTTCAGTTCTACTAACTCACTGGCAAAGGATTCCTCTTTAGACCACATCTTTGATGTCTTTGGCGATAGCTCTCAGATCGCCTGCTATGCAACCTTAAAGCACCACGACATTAAGAAGTGTATGGAGGAGTACTTAAATGATCTGCAATCTCAAGAAGATGCTATGAAGGCAAGTGAATCTGACGAGGTAGGATCAAAGGGCAAAGCCTCTAAGGGAGCAAAAAAAGCTATTGATACTAAGCGTGTAAAGGCCGCTAAAAGGTCTTTTACTTTAGATCTTGAGGGCGATAGTTTAACTACTGATGATACTTTCAAAGTAGATACAGAAAAGATTGAGCATAAATCTTGGTTTTTTAATACCGAATCTCAAACCATCAAAAACCTTGATGAGCTCAAGAGCAAGTGTTGTTCACATTTAAATGAAGTGCTTCATAAGTATTGTGAATACCGTCATTGCAGCACTATTGAAGAGCAGCTGAAGAACGAGTGTTATTTACTCGATGTTATACCGGCAAACAGTGTGTTTGAGCCTCAAAAAGCAGTGCATAGTCGTTTTGTAAAATACACTCACTGGGATAATCACACTCCTTATCAGTCTAACGGCTCTGTAGTTTTAGACATGTATTCTGCCTTAGATACTAACAAGGCAAGCGATGAGCAGCCTTGTATCAATGATATTGATAGGCAGTATATTTACGAGCACATCCGCTCTATAAGAGACGAAGCACAACAAGAGCTCGAGCGTATCAGCGCTAAGAGAAGAAGGACACGTCATTGTCATGGCGGAAAATACTCTATTAGTGCCGAAGTACAGCGTGAGATAGACCGCATCAGCGCTCTAGGCGATGAATTACAACACGAACTAGAGCGTATTAGCGCGTTAAGACATGGTGTAGAAAATGGGCAGAATTGCTCAATGGTTACATCCGATTTACATGAGCACGCACAAGATAGCCTCCACTCATCTAGCAACATTGAGCTATCTAAAGTCAAGAGCCATGGCTTTGCACAAGTTGCATCTGATCTAGAGTTAGATGACTTTAGCAGTGCAGGTGATGCATATGATTTAAATCTAGACTGTATTGGCCTTGCAGATGATACATCTGATCGTATGTTAGATGAGCTTAGCTGTGCGGGCGATGCATCTGAGAACGAGCTAGATAACCTTAGCTTCATAAGCGAAGAAGAGGTGAGTAAGGATGAGCAAAGCTTAGTTTCCTCACAGTACAATAAGGTTGCCAAAGATAACAGCCATGAAGCTGATAGTTGCCATAGTGCTGATAGCATCCATGAGGCTGATAGCAGCTGTGGTGCTGATAGTAGCTATGAGTCTGATTGTAGCCATGGTGCTGATTGCAGCCACGAGGCTGCAAGCCGCGATCTTGGCGCTGATGAAGCTGTAGATAATGTGAAGAGCGGTACTTGTTCAACTAAGCGCTGCGCTTTTCAAAATACCGATATAGATGCCATCTTAGCTAACGATCATGGATTAGCTTCAAATGGTGGTGCGCAATGTGCGAGTAAAAAGCAAGCTAGCAAGAATGCTAAGGCAATGCTTGAAGACAAGTCATTAACCAATAGCACAAAAGCTCCAATTTTCTTGGACAAGCCTGAGCGCATTAAGTCAAGCGAAGAGCTTGAGCGCTTTAACTCACTTGAAGAGCTCATACAATACAAGAAGAGCTCTGAGCATCGACGTGTCAAAATGCGACTGCGTCATTTTGTAAGCGATGAGCGCTATCAGTACTTTGCTGAATGTTCTAATGTAAAGCGAGGTTTTGAGAAAGGATCTAGTTCTAACAAAGAATAGTAGAACCACAAAAGTATCATGACTTTTTCAAGCTTATCGTTGGCGTACGTAGACTGTCTTGAGCAAAGTTATGATCAAAAACGGCGCTGTATTAGCGCCGTTTTTGGGTAATGACTGTACTAGCCTTAATTATTCCAAGCTTTAAAGACAGTAAACTTGGTGGTAGCTGCAATGATCTCTACATTATCAAAAGCCTCGTTAAGCGGCTCTTCATAGTGTAGTGCAGTGTTACCAACTAAGTAGAGCACACCATCTGAAGTGAGGCTCTCTTTAGCTTGGGCAATCATATTAATAGTTTGGGCTGTAGTGCGATTAATACCCTGATGGAATGGAGGGTTAGTTGCAATGATGTTAAAGCGACCGCCTGGCACATTGATGCTAGCACGCTCTAAATCGTCAGCCTTTGGCAGCATGTCGGAGGCTAATACCTTTAGATCAAGACCATTGAGCTTGGCATTGGCTGCAGTGCAGTTTAATGCAGTAGCACTAATGTCTGAGCAGATGACATTTTTGTAGCCACGTGCTGCTAAAGATAAGCCAATAATGCCAGAGCCGCAGCCTAAGTCTAGAACGTAGTGAGCTGCATGATCCTTTGGTGTTGGTAAGCTCTTAAGATCAGCATTGCTCAGATCTTCAAGCTCTTTTGCATCAGCTACTTTATCCATACCGCTAAGATCACGGTGCATGGCGTTAAGTAATAAGTGCGTGCCTCTATCAAGTTCACCTTGGCTAAAGAGACCATGATTTTGCTTAAGGGTAAGGCCGCCGAATTTCACATCTGAAAGTGCCTTGGAGTCCTTAAACTGTGCACCCTCATTGAGGTTAGCTGCAAATACAGTGCACTTACGAGCAGTATCTACTTTAAATACCTGAGCTACATCTTTAACCAAAGAATCGCCACTCTTGCCTCCAATAGCATTTGCACCCATTAATAGGATTTGTACCTGTGGGTTAATGTAAGGCATGAGGCAGTGCAGAATCTTTTGGCTCAGACTCTTAGTCTTATTTAAGAACAGCACTATGGTGTCAACTGCTTCAAGATGGCCTTTAATACGCTCATCGCCATAGTCAGAGAAGATCACGCTCACGTGACGCTTTGAGGCTACCTCAAAGTCACTGTTACCGAGCTTGATGCCCATCATGGCACTCATACCCTGTGCAATTGGGTAGTTATCAGTGATGACATAGGCCTTTTCGGTCTTAATCAGAGAATTGAGCAGCTGTAGTGACGGAATCTGGCCGCACAGCAGAACTTTCTTGTGTTCCCAGTAGTTACTATTACGCTCAAAAACCTCAGCTAGAGGATTATCTGCCTTCATAAAAAACTCCCAGGATTACAGATCGGCGTTGATGTCGTTAAAGTCGATATCCTCAAACTTACGAGGACGCTTTTTCTGAGCTTTCTTTAAGATGCTGCGCTCTTTGGCGGTCAGTGGTTTGCCAGTGCTTTGAGCGGCCTCTGATGAGCCATGTTCAAGCATATTATCTTCACTAGAGGCATCTTGTGCGCTCTTTTTATCATTATCACCAGCATCAGTATCTTTGCAGTCTACATCTGCTTGTACAGCTGTGAGCTTAGCAATACGCTTTTCTTTTTTGAGCTGGGTTTGCATCTCTTCTTGAGCAATAAGCTCTTCTAAAGTACGCTTGCTCTTTAAGAGTTTAGCTAGCTCCACATAGGTTGACAGCGGCAGGTCTTCAGCGCGTGCTTGAAGATCAATGCCAATTGCACTTAGCTCTTCTGCCTCAAAAAGAGGTGCCATGGAGTTACGAATGGTCTTACGACGGGCAGCAAAAGCGGTAGTAGTAATCTTATTTAAGAATGGAGAGAGTGCACGCTCTTCATCAGTAAGTGGCTTTGGCTTTAAGCGTACTACTGCAGACATCACCTTTGGAGGTGGGATAAAGGCTGATGGTGGCACAGTAAGTACAGGGATGACCTGAGCATGGAACTGAGCCATGACTGTAAGACGGCCATAGTCTTTATTGCCTGGACCTGCAGCTAAACGCTCTACTACTTCCTTTTGCAGCATGAAGTGCATATCAACAATGCCTGGGAAGCTTAAGAGGTGGAAAATGAGCGGACTAGTAATGTTGTAAGGCAGGTTGCCAAACACGCGTAACTTGCCTGCACCAGGTAACTTAGTGAAGTCTACCTTGAGTGCATCCGACTCAATTAAGGTCAGTCCCTTTAAGAAAGGATCGTGGCGTAAACGCTCAGCTAAGTCTCGGTCAAGTTCAATGGCAGTTAAAGCCTTGGCTCTTTCGATAACAGGGCGGGTTAAAGCCGCATGACCTGGACCGATTTCAACGAGATAATCACCTTCCTTTGGGTTAATGGAGTCCACGATTGAGTTGATAATGTGGTCGTTAACCAGGAAGTTTTGTCCAAAACGCTTACGCGCTTTCATATGTGGAGGTGGGATTATTGCCATGAAATCGTTCTCGATGTCATTTAAAGAAAGGACTTGCCCTTACTTAAGGGCAATGATTTGTCCCGAATTATACCAACAAGATCACACTTTTTAGCATAGATAAGCGCATTAGAGGGTAATTACCTAGCAATCATCCTTGGCAAAGCTAAGTATCATGCCCTCTAAGCGCAAGTTAGTATGATGTTAGTTTAGGTTCTATTGGCCCTTGTGACGATGGTTGGCCATATAGATAGCAAGGCTGACAGCGCTCAAAAGTGAACCTTCATCAGCGATGGCCTTACCTGCTAAATCACAGGCGGTGCCATGATCTACAGAGGTTCTGATAAATGGAAGGCCTAAGGTAGTGTTATAGCCCTCATCAAAGCCTGCATATTTAAGGACTGGTAAGCCTTGATCGTGGTACATGCTAAGGATAGCTGCAGCTTTGTCTAAGTACTTCTTTTGGAAGAGAGTATCTGCAGGTAGTGGACCGATGAGATTGTAATTGCCGGTGGCGTTTAAGCTCTCAATAACTGGAGAGATAGTCTCAATCTCTTCCATGCCTAAGGTGCCATCTTCACCTGCATGTGGGTTGAGGCCGCATACATAGATTTGAGGAGAGGCAAAACCCATATGGGCTTTAAGATCGTGGTGCAAGATGCTGATAATGTTAGTAAGTTTCTCTTTAGTAATAGCTTCACTGACATTGTTTAAAGGCAGGTGAGTAGTAACTAAAGCCACATTCATCTTAGAACAACCAAGCATCATAACCACTTCGTTGCAATGACACTTCTCCTGCAGATATTCGGTATGTCCGGTAAACTCGATACCAGTTTTTGCAATGATGCTTTTAGAGATTGGGGCTGTTACCATGGCATCGCACAGACCGCTTAAGCACAGCTCGATGGCTCTATCTAAAGTAGCAAGCACATATGGTGAGTTGCGCTCATCTTGCCTTCCTGCTATCGATGGAGTGCCAAGTTCAATATTCAGGCAACTTAAATGTCCTAAGCCAGTGTCATCTGGGCCTGATGGGACAAACTCATCTTCCTTAAAGTCATGGAGAATAAAGTCGTTACCAAAGAGCTTCATGCGCTCTTCAAGTAAAGCCTTGTTACCAATCAGTACTAACTCAACTTGAGACTGGGCTATTTCATCTGAACTTAAACCACCCTCTTCAACTGAAGCACAACGTGCATGCAGAGGTAGTGTAGCTGCATGGTAACGACTAAGATGGTACATAAGTTCAGGACCAACACCAGCTGGCTCACCAGTGGTGATGGCAATACGCATTTGCTTGCTCTTTGAATTAGTATCCGACATGGTTATCCATCCATTTTGCATTAACAATCGATAAGCTAGTGTAATCCACAGCACGGTAATTTGCTGTTAATGAGCCACAAACGTGCGCTCATCATCTTCGCTCACTACTGTGAGTGCCATCTAGATTACATCTTTGAGTGCCGTATAGATTATGCCTTTGAGTACCATTTAACTGTAATTGAGCTACGCATAAAGCAAAAAGCTCAGCACTATGGCTGAGCTTTTGAGTACTCATAGTAGCAAGACCTAAATAGGTCTAGTGCCGATTATTTTGACTTATGTAAAGCTGGATCACCTTCGATATTGGCGTTGTCAGCCATACCAGCGTTAACTAAGATAGGGTCGGTAACGCGGATGTGGGCAGTAGCGCGAATCTCACGCTCCCAAGCTGCTGACTCTTCGTTAAATAAGCGACGGAAGATAAGCTCACGAGCACGTGCCTCATAGGCCTCGTCAGAATCCTTGTCAATCTTGCGATCCTCAAGGTAGATAAGGTGCCAGCCGAAGCTTGACTTAATTGGTTGTGAAACCTCACCCACACGCAGAGCAACTAAACCCTGAGCAAAGCCTGGATCGTAACGACCAGCTGGAGCATAACCAAGCTCACCGCCTAAAGATGCAGAGCCAGTATCCTCTGAGTATTTCTTGGCAGCCTGAGCAAAGCTGATACCGCCAGAAACAATCTTATTACGCAGAGCGTTGAGTTCGCTTACAGCAGCCTCATCAGAGAAGATGATGGAGGTCTTTAATAAGATATGCTTAGCCTTGTAGGTAGTTACTGGCTCAACTGCCTGATTAGTAACTTCGTAAAGCTTGATTAAGTGCAGACCAAAAGGTGAGCGGATAGGGCCAATGACGGCACCTGGATTAGCCTTTAAGATTGCAGGTAAGAATGGTACTGGTACTTGGCTTTCAGGAACGAAGCCGATATCACCACCCTGTACAGCGTTGCTACCCTGTGCATACTGAGCAGCTAAAGCGTTGAAGTCAGCACCCTTGCTTGCCTGGGACTTAATGGTATTGGCAATAGAGGTAACGCGGTTTACCTCATTGTAGCTAGCGTTAGCATCTAAGCCTAAGATGATCTGACCTAAGTGGTAGCTTGGCTCAACGTTGCCGATTTTGCGCAGGTTCTTAGCAAGCAGTTCAACCTCAGCATCAGAGATGCGCACACGACGACGAACCTGATTGGTACGTACTTCGTTGATAACAAACTCTTCGGCAAACTTCTGACGAGCGGTAGCTAAATCTACATTACCAAAGCTCTTTAAAATATCGTTTACTGAGGTATTAGAACGAGCTGCAGTTTGAGCTAATGCCTGGTCGATTTGGGTATCGGTTAAGGAAATGCCATAACGCTTGCCAATCTGAACAATAATAGAGCGGGTGACTAATTGCTCTAAAGCAGCACGGCGTGCTGTAACTGCATCTACGTTGGCACCACGGCTCTTAAACTGAGCTTGTGCAGCTTTTTGAGCAGCATCAAGTTCGCTACGTAAGATGATGTCTGAATTAACAACAGCCACGGATGAGTCCAGAGTGAGCTCTTGTGCCTGCGCTGTTGAAGCGACTGAAGAGGCACAAAACATAGTGCCAAAGGACATAACGGCCAGTGCTGTTGCAATTGACTTGTTAATCTTGCTTAATACCATAGCGGCTTTCTCTCAAAACTCTTCCGAACGTCGGTCATGTCGCGAAATTCTAACATACAGATACCTAATCGTATACAAAAGACGCTCAACAAGCGGCATATTTGCAATTTTTCTTAAATCGGCACCTGAAGATATGTTTGTGTAGATGGCTACTTAAACGAGCCTCATCATATCTCTAGAAACTTAGGCAAAACACTGCTAAGGATACAAAGCACAACATTTGCTTTACACAATTGAGGAGCAAAATGTGGCGGTAGATACTAAAAGGCCCTGCTATTTTTAAGCAGGGCCTTGTGATGATGCTAGGCGTTAGCAGAGATGTTTGCTTAGCGGTTGAGATCGGTTGGGTCGAAGTGCTTGAGCAAACGAGTGTCGGTAAAGTTGCGATCGAAGTCGCCAGTAACATTAACGGCACCTGCACCCTTGAACTCAAATTGGATACCAAAGATATGGTCACGCTCATGCTTAAGGGAGTCCCAATCACATGAGTTGTAGTTCTCATAGACAAAAGATAATGACCAGCAGCAGTCTTCAAACTTAATTGCTGCCTTGGTATCGATATCTTCGTTTTGCTCTAAGTCGTTATAAGCGGCAAAGCTAACGGAGATCTTTTCATTGATTGGAACAGATGTGACTAAGCCTAATTGGCTTAAGTCTACTAAATCGTTAGCTAAAGAGCGGTTACCCTTGTCAGCAAAACGATAGCCTACCTGAACTAATAAGCCGTTTTCGTTCTTATACTGAGTCATGGCATTCCATGACTTTAAGTTATCTTCCTCAGTGTCATAGCTAAGGCCGGCATGCAAAGTAAGACCATTAACTGGCTCTGCATTAAAGAACATGGCCATTGGGCTACGTGGTGAGGTATTAATTGGGTCACGTGGCGCTAAGGTTACCTTTGAGGTATTAAATGAGTATGTCTGTGACACACCAAAGCGCACAATCTCGCGATCATGTGGATCTAAGAGTCGTGAGGTTACACCCATAGTAATCGCGTTGATATCAGCGATACGATCTTTACCTGTGTAGTTTCTAAATGAGAAGTTTGAGTAATAATCACTCATGCGGTCGGTAGTATCGTACAGTGCGATATTCGACTGATCTTCATATGGAATGTATTGGTATAAGACCTCAGGCTCAAAGGTCTGAGTATGTCTTAAGTCTAAAACTTTACGCTCAAGAGTGGTCTTGGCCTTGATTTGAGCTAAATAAAGGGCGCGATTTACAGATGAATCAAGCTCAGTAAAGCCTAAATTAGTTCTGTAATAATCAGGCATATCCTCAATGCTATCTTGTGAATAGTGAGTAAAGAAGCCTCTTAAGCTCGCATCAACTGAGGTGCCACGCATGTTGAATAACTGCATGCCGATCTCAGGTTCAAAATGGATACGAGTTGCCTCAAAGTTCTGAGCACGAGAGTCTGATGAAGAGCTAAAGCGCGTCATCTCACCATTAAAGTTAAGGGTGAGAGAACCTACAGTGCTGTAGTACTGTCCAGAGATCTGCGGCAACATTGAGAAAGGACGGTGACCTAAAATTGTATCTGGCTGCAGACGCTGATAGTCTCGGGCTTCTGCTTGGATATGGAAGTCTGGACGATCATAGGCGGCCTTTAAGGACTGCTTTAAGTGGTCATCGGTGACATTGGTTTCTTTTGCACCGAGATCATCAAGGTAGTCGTAGTCGCCATTGCGTACGCGCTGATAGTCGATATCAAAAGTCAGATCATTATTAAAAAATGAGCTAGTGTGCTTCCAACGGAAGAAATAACGTGAGTCATCATCAAAGTTTTCTGACAAGGCCCAGTCATTGTCGTTAGGTATATAGTCAAAGATAAAGGTGCCAATAGAATTTTCAATTGGCATATATCTAAACTCATTGCCTAAAAGAAGACCACGTTTACTCATCAAACGAGGAGTAAAGGTGTAGTCATAGTTTGAAGCAATAGACCAGTAGATTGGTTGCTCGTAATCAGCACCGTTATTGGAGCTAATCGATACAGATGGATATAAAAGACCTGACTTGCGTCGATTCGTAGTCGGGAAGTTTAAGTATGGTAAGTACAATACAGGCACGTCTTTAACATAAAGAACGTTGTGATAAGACTCGCCAAATGAATCATTCTGGTCAAGCTCTACAGAGCCAGCTTTAAAGTACCAAGAGTTATCTCCCACTGGGCAGGTGGTAAAGGTAAAGTCCTCAACCTCAGTGCTCTTTTGCTCATTGTTCACTGTGACTAATTTGCTAGAGCCTCGAGCTACAGAGCCATTTAATTGGAAAGTAGCATCAGAGAAGGTAGAGACATTGCTTTTAAGATTACTTTCAAGACTAGCAGGGCTGTTAATAGTCAGCTGTGGCGTATGAATAGAGATGTTGCCTGAGGTAACTAAGGTACCTGCATCGCCATCATAAACAGCCTCATCTGCTTTGATAAGGCGGTCGCCTTGGCTGACAGTCACGTTGCCTGAGTAGGTTAAATTCTGAGTACCGCTAGCAGTTACTTCATTAGCGCTAATATTTACTGGAGTAGTTTCAAGGTCAAAGTTTTGCGGCTCAGAGTAGGCTGGAATACCGTAGTAGCACTCCATGTCACGCTCAGGTACTGGCATGAATGGAGAAGGACGCCATGGATTCTTGCTTAGGGTAGAGATAAGACGCAGTGGGAAAGTAGATGCAGCGGCTAATTGGCGATTAGACAGATACTGTTGTGTGGCAATATTTTTGACCATAACGCCATAGATATTGTCTGCAAATTCAGTAACTGAATTTAAGCGCTTAAGCTTAGCTTTCTCAACGGGGTCGATGCTATCACTATCAATACCACTTGATTGCTGCTGTTGCAGATAGGCAAGTTTGCTATTGGTAGTGGGGGCTTGGCCTGATGCAGCTAATTGATTAGATGGAGCAATGCCACGAGCTTGCTCATTAGCAAGTGCAGCTCCCTGGCCGTAAAGGATGCATGTTAGCGTAAATGCTAAAGCACTGACCTTAAGATGTGGTTTATGTTGGCGCATCAAACTATTGACCCTTAAGGAAAACAAAACTGCTCTGTTAGCTACTCTACATAACAGGCAGTTGCCACATGTGACTCAGTTGAAACTGATATCTTATGCCTACAGTAATACTTGCATCTATCTTCAATAAAGCACGAAAAATGGCCATAAATAGGCCTAGCTTTATGGAAAACTAAACGCGCAATCGATAATTTTAACACAAAGGCTAAATTAAGCCCTGATGCTTTTGGGGGATGTGATGTTAAAGCGGCATCAAAGGGCTAAGAGAGGCTACACTATAAGTTCTGATCTGGCAGATTACGTACAGGCAGGTTTGGATCTGAAAGCAAATCGGCATCTTCGTCCTCATTAACTTCCTTGCCTGGCACAGCATGCTTTTCATCTGCCCAAGCGCCTAAGTCTAAGAGTTTGCAGCGCTCAGAGCAGAATGGACGAAATGGATTGTCGGTCGAGTACTTGATCTTCTTTTTACAGGTAGGACAAGAGACCATGATTACTTGAGCGCCATCATCATTAGATGTCTCATGGCTAGTATCAGAGCTGTGACCTTGGTTGGCCTCTTTTTCGATCTCGTCGTAGGTGCCTGGTGGGAGCAGGTCTTTAAGGCTCATTAAAGAATGCCTCCACGGACATAAGCAAGTTCAAATGAGATATCACCAACCGGAGCTCCCTTTACAAAAGGTAAGAAGCGTACGTTGATGTTAGATTGGAAACCACTAACCACAGGATAGCCGCGTACGTGCTTTGGGTACTTAATAATAATAAGTTCGCAAGGCTCTGAGGTTTCTTGCATAAAGCCGTTAACTGCAAGACGTGCTTGGAAGTCTGAGAACAGACGCCAGAGCTTTAAGATGCAAGTAACTGGAATGCGGATGCAGTCAAGCTCATGTAGCCACTTGCCAATCACCTGACGCTTTTCTTCAACTGGAAGCTGGTTCCAAAAGAAGAACAGCGGGGTATCAAAGCAGTTAACACCAGATGGAGTTAAGAAACGAGGCTTGATACTTTCGATGAGCGGATCGTTTTGCAGTACTGTACGTTGACGAGTAAAGTTATTTAAAGCACTGTGGCCTTCTTTGACTTGCTCTAACAGTTCGCTAACTAAGGTCTGATCTGCCTCAGGATTATCCTGCCAACCACGCAATCTCTTAGAGAGTTTGTCGAGGTCTTTACCGATGTCAATCTTAAGTGCGCCTGATCCGTCGACTAAATCGATAAAATCGATAAGGCCACGTAACAAGCTGAGAGTATCGGAATTTGTATTTAAGTCAGCGCACTCGGCAACACGATTGAAAATGGTTTCAAACTTTAGATATGTTCTTGCCTTCGGACTTAAAGGGAAATCGTAAACAAACATTTTAGGATCCGCATTAAAAAGCTTGTTGTGGGTGTCTTACAACTAAATTGTGATGATTTATTAAATAATCATTATGAGGCACTAATGCACGTGTCATTCCACATAAATTTTGACACTGCGCCGCATAATAAATAACGCCGTTTAATACCAGTTGCACTCAGGTTTTGACGTTAAAGCTTAGCTATTTGCTATCTTATGCAGCTTTTGAGCATTCTTTAGGTAGCTTATATGTAATTTTAGCACGTGTGCACGCTTTTCTTCTATGTTAAGAGTGTCTGTTTTTATAACATCATCGGCATGTTGTAATTTGTATTCGCGTGATAATTGCTTATCAATGATGTTTTGCGCGGTCTCTTTTGAGCATCCATCACGATGCAAAAGACGCTCAAGTTGTGTTTCACGTGAAGCGTCTACTACTAAGATACGATCAACAAAAGACTCAAGCTTATTTTCAAAGAGTAATGGGATATCGATGAGAATGTATTGAGGGATCTCATCTTCTTTGAGTACATAGCTTGGATCAAGAGGCTCGTTTAAAGCCTGAATGCCTAATTGTGTTTTGCTCTCATCGATAACCTTTTCGCTACCATGGTTAAGATCGAGCTGAATCTTAGGCTCACAAGAATGATTAACAGAGTAATTTGAGGTATTTGCTGCAGGTGTTGTCTTGCAAGTGGCTAAGAGTTTTGCCTGAGCTTGTTCTTTAATGATATTTAAGTAGCTCTCTGGAAAAGGCAAGCCATGAGCACACAGGTCACAAAGCTCATCAGTTCTTTGTCTGATAGCAGGGTGCATGATGGAATTGAGCAAGTTGAGCTTGTTTTTGTCAGCGAAGACTACTTCACGCATCTTAGGACGATTGAGATTGCCATCTTCAAGGATAAATTCAGCGCCAAATTTCTCTTTGACTTCTTGAATGGCTTTAGAACCTGGCAAAACGATCTCACGGGCAATCACATCGCTATCTACTATACGGACGCCATAGACCTTAAAGAGATTGCCGACGAAGCTTTTACCGCAGGCAATAGAGCCAGTGAGTCCAACTTTTAACATCAGTTTTCCCCCAAGATCTTGCAATCAACAATGAGCAAATCATCACTAGTTTATTAGTCTTGATACTATTTAAGCCTGATAGAGCACAGATCGCAAGTGGCATTTTAGCTCTAAAGTGAAATTTAGCTTGATGAGCTAGGAAGGTGGACTAAACGAGCAAGGAGGGTGGAGTAAACGAGCAAGGAATTTTTTGGGGAGGGTAAAAGCAAAAAAGGCCGGGCTATCACTCCGACCTTTAGTTAAATACACGACCGCATCGTATTAGTTATTTGCAAGCAGTAACTTTTCTAAGCTTGAATCGCGGTTTTGAGCGAATGTATCTTGCTCATTATCTTTGTCGATGTTCTTATCATCGCCCGCACCGCTTGCAGTATTGTTCTTTGTCTGTTGCGATGATGCCAATAGCTTTGCACCTTTAGCATCAGTTTGATCCTTGGCCTTAACCGTGTTGTTAAAGGCAAATAGTTTAGCGTTGTCATCGCCGTTAATTGTTTGATTGTGGTGAGCAATTACGTAGGCATTAAACTCACTGTCATTTGACAACTCTGTATTTTCTAAAGCTGCATAGATAGAGTCGCTATAGTCATTTACACCTGTTACAAGGTGGCCTCTAGATGGCAAAACGGTTTGACTTGCAACACCCTTGTATGAGCCAATCTCTCCGCAATGAGAGCACTTGGCAATTTCAGGCAGAGTATCTGTTTGCTTTAAGTTTTCAACCTTTGGTGGAATCTGTGGATTTGGCTTAATGTTCTCACCTGGGTTTGGAGTAGGAACAGGCTTTGGTGGCTTAATGACAGTTAAGGTGCCATTGTTGATCTCTACTTCATAGTTGTTGCTATGTGATGCTCCCACGATAGTGCCATCAGGACGCAGTGTCAGGCTCAAATTGAGATCATCAAACTTGTCGCCTTTGACAAGGCCAATATTGATAAGCTCATCGTAGTTGTTAATGGTGTCTTTACCTGGCTTTAAGTTTGGCTGTTTGCCATCGGCAACTACTTGATTAGCAATGTCTACAACGAGCTTTTTCTTGTTGATATTTAAAGTAGCCTTACCACTAGCACTGTCATGACGAGAAGTGCGATCTTGCAAGGCAGCATCTCCACCTGCGTTGCTATCCCAGCTTTCGTCTGCATACTTGTAGCTAAAGAAATAATCATGGCCATTGTCTAAGCTTTCTTTGCGTGTGGTGAGCTCAAAGACATGATTACCTGCATTTTGTTGAGTAAAGTTGGTTTGATTGGTTTTAGTAACGAGACTATCAAGATCAAAGCCTTCGTTATTCACAAGCTGATGATAGTCATGCTTAGTGCCATCATAAGTAAAGTTAAAGTCCTCTACATAAAAAGGCTTTAAGAAGGTCTTGTGCTTGAGCTTTAGGCTAGGATCATCAATAGAGCCATCTACTGCATAGCTCTCATAGAACTCATCTACACTCATGCCTGAGTTAATAGCTTCCTTTGCAGCATCTGCAAAGGTGGTAGCTACTAAGAGGCCGTTATTACTTTGACCAATGCCCTGTAAAGAAGAGTTATTAAAGCTATGAGCACCCACTACTACATTGTGCTTATTTAAGGTGCCAGAGTGTGAGCCAATGAGCGTGCCTGCATTAACTAAAAAGCCTTGCTGTTTGGCGTTATCAATAGCTTCTTCAGCATCTGAGTTATAGCTTGAGAGCACATTGTTAAGGGAGTTATTACCCTCCATAGATCCAACTAGTGCGCCAATGCTGCTCTTATTATCAATACGGTTAGCATCATCAAGGAGTACATCAAAGTTGCTGATCTCTACATTGATAATGTCACTATCTTTTGCATAGCCAGACAGAGCACCGATATTGAGCTTCTGTCCTGCAACTTTAGCATCTGTATCTACATTGCTGTTGACGATCTTAAGGTTTTTAACACTAGCACCATCAAGCTTGCCAAAGAGGCCATAGTCACCTGCCTTATCTGCCTGCATAGAATAGGTAATGCTGTTAAAGGCACCATCAAAAGATCCACTAAAGGCCTTGCCTTGATCTTTGCCTAAAGGGATATGGTCAGTAACAATGATGTCATCAGCTAACCAGAAGTTCTTATCTAAATTCTGATTGACTCTATCGAGCTGGTCAGCCTCATAAATAGCGATCTCTTTGGAGTGGTCAACATAGGTATTTTTCTTTAAAGTGCCAGAGGACTTTATATCATTGGTAGTGGCAGCACTATAGCCATTGTCTTTTAAAAACTCACGATAGCTCTTGCCACCGGCAACATGCTTTTTGTCAAGATCGCCACCAATGTCAATGCGGTCAATTGAACTATTAAGCTCAATGGACTTAGGCAAAGTGTTCTTAGACAAGGTGTTATCGATACTGCCGATGACAATATGGCCAGCGTTGATCTTAATGTCACTTGCTTCAATGGTATTTAAGGCCACTACCTTGCCCATACCACGATCTGATGGCATAGCATCAAGATTGATTGGCGGCAGAGCAGCTTGCTTAAACTTATCCATTAACTCTTGAGATGGCTTGTTAGTGCCCAAATAAACTTTATTGAAGTTTAAGATCTTAGAGGTGTTGCTAAGGTGAATACCATTTGGATTGATGAGATAGACATTGATGTTGTTTTTATTTGCTGCAATGCGACCATCAATGTATGAAGCTCCTGGGCCTTTGACTACATTTAAAAATGACATGGCCTGACCTTTGTCAGCAGAGAAAGTCACAGATGCGCCTTTGCCAACATTAAACTCTTTCCACACCATTAAGGCGTTATTGCCTTTGCCAGTGATTTGCATAGTAGTGCCAGCTGGTGTGGTTGTAAGGCCTGCATTGACAGCATGGTCAAGTACTGGAAGCATATTACGTGGAGCTGCCATAACTTGTGAGCTTAAGGTCAAAGCCGCAAGAGCGCTTGCTAAGGTAGCTAAGCGTACATGCTTGTGAGTGTGAGATTCATTGCCCTTACTGTGAGTATGATAGTCATTGCACTTACTGTGAGTGAGAGAGGCTTTGCACTGGCGAATCATCATAGATTTTTGGCGCAACTTGCTGCCACATACGGCTTACGTATGCGCCATCTCCTGTATAGAGTTAAACCGACTTCTTAAGTGCTCATCAATTGAGATACAAGAAGCAGCGGTTTTTATGTGCCCCACCATAGTGGAGCTGTGAACAAGTCTTGTTGTGCCATGCCGCTTTGCGTCATGGCACAGATTAAAATGCTTAAGCAAGCCCTGATAACTTGGCAAAAGGGCTCATATTGCAAGGTGGAGTAGTGAAGGCTACTTTTCTTCTTTAGAAGGTGTAGCTAAATTTGAAGTTAAGGCGGCTTGAGTCTTCAACGTAGTCAAGCTTGTTGCCAAGCACGTGGCTTACATCAAACATGGCATTCACGCCGTAGCGACTATACATAAGAGAGATACCAGCTGATGCGGCTCTTTGAGCTTCATAGTCATGGGTGAAGAGTTTGCCAGCCTCAATATGTGGTGCGATGACTAAACCCCAATTTACGTTAGGCATATACTGCAGGGACTGTTTGACAACGATGCCGCTATCTCCGCACAGATCTGCGCTTTGATAGGCAAGCAGTCCGTTTTCACCGCCAGCTTGCATTACCTCTGATCCGTCTAAGATGGTGTTCGACAGTTGCACGTCAATATTGGTAACTGTTGATAAGTTATCGCCTAAGATGTAGTTATAGCCAACATTACCGTTGAGCTTTACGAAGTTGCCATCAATGCCTAATTCGTAGTCATCATCATTGACAATACGTCCTGCACTTAAGCGCACCGAAGAAGAGATAAGAGCGTTACCAACAAAGTCTTTGCTACCCGAGAGTTGTAGATAGGCAGTATTGGAGTGCTTCTTGGTCTTAAGATCAAAGGCTGAAAAGTCGGTAGTCATCTTGCGATAGACATAGCCAAACTGTAAGTTAGCAATAGCATTGCTTGTACGATACAGCGGCTCACGTAAGAAAGCTTCAAAGGTAAGCTCCTCGTTTTTAGTACCGAGCTGACGATAAATACCGCCTAAGTCAGCATGGGAGTAACACAGGGTAGCTCCTAGCAAACTTGGGTGAGAGTTTATCGGTATGGCATAGCCAATAGAGTAGTCAGCTTGCTCTTCATTAGTGTGTGAGTAAAAGAGATTGAGCCTATCGGCACTGCCTGTAGGACTTAAGATCTCAAAACTGCCACTATAGCGATAACGGCCTGAGCTTTGGGAGCCAAAGTTATCCACAGCTGCAGTAAAGTAGGTTCTATCAATCCCCTTTAAAGCCATCAAATCAAGATTGTTGACGATGTTATCAGGAGTGATTGCATCAAACTGTCCTTGCAGGGCAAAGGTACCTAAGTCATTGAGCTTGAGCATCTGACCAAAGAGGGTGTTATAGTTGATGGTCTGCCCCTCTAACTTTCTAATGCCACCAAGCAGGTATTCAAGATAACTATCAGATACAAAGGACTGGTTCTCAATATGAGTTTGATTAAGCTCAGCTCCTTTGACACCGATCTTAAAGACGGCATGATCTAAGTTGATATCTTGCTGAGGCATGTAGGTCTCACAGTTAAGGTAGCCTTCTTTGCGATAGAACTCTTTTATGGTGTTGCCTACATCCTGTAAGAGCTCAGCATTTAAAGCTCTGCCTTCAAATGGTTTAATCTTTTGTGCAAGCTGAGCTTTAAGGGACGCATTATCAAACTCAGGAGCATCAATAAGCTCAATGCCCATAAAACGAATTACATCTAAAGATGTATCTTCATCGTCATCATGCACGATGGTATTGCGCTCAGTTGTAGTAACTTGAGATACCAGCACGCGATTGACATCAAGACCAGGTAACTTGCTACGCTCAATACCGCCAGGAGGAGCGAAGATAGTGCTATGGACACGACCATCCTTGGAGATCTGCTCAACACGATAGCGCTCTTTGTCAGTGAGATCTTGAGAGCTAACGCTATTTTCAAGCCCCATGCGTGAGCCAACACTATCCTTAGCTACCTGTGAGCCTAGCGCAGCAAGGGCTGCAGCGTGGGAACGTGTTGATGCCAATTGAGAGTCAGATAGCTGCTCTTGTTGAGCCTGCTTTAATTCAGATACAGCAAGATTAATGGCGGCAGTACGATTATTGGCATCATATGCACTAGTGCTTGAGTAGGCGCTTGAGCTCTGACCTAGGCTAGCTAGAGCTTCTGACTGTTCAGATGGGCTTAATAGTGGCTCATAATCAGAAAAGTCGTCTTTGGCTACAGTAGTTTGGCCAATGAAGGCAATATGATCATCCTCTGGCTCGCTAATGTCATGATCTGCAGACATCTGTTCGACCATTACTTCATATGCTGCGTGATTAATGTCAGCATAGTTATCAGCGTGACTAGCTGAATTGCCATCGGCAAGTCCATCAGCATAACCATTTACATTACTCTCAGTGAAAGCTGCTACCTTTGAATAAATCGAGGCATTCTTCTTAAAAGACTCATTAGCATTGCTGATGATGCTATCTTCGGCACCGACGTTCTTATCGCTATCTTCGACAACCATATAAGCAGTATCTTGCATGGTTACATCGTCATCATAATCATCATCGCTATCGCCATAGCTAATGTATGATGCTAACTCATAAGCTAAAACGTCTTTGGCATCATAGCCAGTGGTGCGGGCGATAGAAGAGGCAAGCTTGCTCTCAACTACAGCAGCACTCTTGCTAGTAGCACTTGTAGTGATCATGTCTAGCTCGGTTAATAGGTCGTTGTTTGCAGTTTCGGCATTTGCAGTGAAGCTGATAGCTGAAAATAACGCTCCATATTTCAAAGAGCTCATTACCTTTACTAAATTCATCATTATCACGCGCAGATACTCTTGCCTCTTAGTTAAAGCAAGTCATATGTCACTCGCGTCTCCTCAAATACAAATCGTTGGTTTCCCAAACTAACAACTTGGCACTGTGTAGCTAAGCGTCATAAGCTTTCGCACTTTTAACATGCTTGGCAAAGTGACTCGTACATAGCCATTAGATGCACTTTTATCTAAAAGGACTTACACAAGAGTTATAAAGCTCTGAGCACTTCCTAAAATCTGATGAGTTACAAAAGCCCCCTCACTCATAGCAAGGGGGCGGCTTCAGTCAACTCGCGATGCATAAGGTAAAACTAGACTCAAAATACCGTTGCGATGGCTATCGCAAATCTCTGCACAAACTCGAAATTAGTCCGAAAATATCTTCACAAATGGCTTATATAAGCCGTTTTTATAAGGTAAAAATTTTTTAAGTAGCAAAAAGTACCATTTTGCGAGTATTTTTGACCGCTCAAATTTTTGTGATGTGGATCGCAAGGACATAGCACTATTGTCTTTACAGTTTTGCGTAAGCCATCACAAAAACTAAAAGTCACCCCAAATCACCACTTTTTCACATCAAACCCGATAAATAGGCTAAACATTTTGTGATGGCCATCATAAACAGCTATGTAATCTAACTTGTGTAAAATTTAACAATTCCCATGAGGCCCACGTCTATGATCGCCATAAAAACCACCAAAACTCCCTCAAAACCATAGCCGATCCCGTCATGCATTGGTTTGAGAGCCATTGGTACAACCAATGGTCGATGTGCTCTTAGCCATCAGTTGGTAGCAAAAGAACCTGATAGATCGCCACCATGCCACCATTTATGCCCTCATAATTTGGTCTAGAGTGTCATCTATGAGGTGTCGGGAATGTCTGTCGATGCAATCGATTCAGTGACAGCGAAGCTGTGATAGTAAGGCAGTGGTAGCGAGGCAGTGGCACTCAAGGCAGTCGATTATTCAAATGAAAGCCAGTGACTTGCGGTGCATTGAAAGTTCGCTCTCCTTCATTTGCTGCAGGCGCTTGTGGCTGCATATAGAGTTTGGGTTGAAGTTGAGCTAATGCTGGAGCTATGGCTGGTGGTGAAGATAAGCTTAAGGCAGGAGTGCAGCTATGGCTGGTGATGAAGACAAGCTTATGGCGTGAATGGGGATTGGGGTGTTCTTAGGTGTTAGCCTTAATGTTGTAACTATCATAAATGGTGCAAAAAGTACTTAGTAAAGAGTGCAAATTAGTGCATACAAACAGCATTAATAAGCCATTTATATGAGGTAGGTGGCAAATTTTAACCTAAGATGGTTTTTTTGCGTTGAGATGCATTTTGTTATCTTTCGAGTTGGTAAAATAGCAAGGCTACTTGATAGGTCTAGCTAGTGTGTAGTTCTTAAGTTTGTGTTCTCAGAAAGTAATCATGATATTAGATGTTATGGTTTTGGGAGCTCTTGAAATTTGAGGGTTTAAAACTCTATTAGAGCGTGACTTTACACTAGCATGGGAGTAGTCAACATTCGATACCATGCGTATCAAAACGATTTGCCATAGAACACTGTTTCTCAATGTAAGGGCATTGAGATTTGGCAAGTCACAGCTTTTGAGTATGGATTGCAATGCATGTATACATTTATGTATACAGCGAAAGAAGATTATTGGTCGGGTGAAAAGTGAATAAAGTTAAGCAGGCATTAGTGTTTTTAGGGATAATTCCAGCAGCTATGCTGTTTACTGCATGTTCATCACAAGATGATAGCAGCTCTCTTAGTAAGAATAAGGGGTACTCTGAGTTAGTAACTAAGGCAGAAGAGGGCGCTTTAGATAATCCTTTATTTAGAGGTCGTGCTATCTACTTACGCGGTGAGATGAATGACTATGGTGTTCAATCAGCCTACCGTTTACGTAAGTTTAAAGAAGACACTTATTGCACTGTAGCTCCTTTACGTTCGGACTGGGCTCCTTATCGTTTTAAGTTTGCTGATGCTGAGTGGAGCAATGGTACTAACTTTGGTTATGCCGAACCTCCTGCAGTATTACGTCAAGGCTCAGGTCGTGCTCGCTTAAACCCAACTTCTCGTTTTGAAGAACTGCGTTATGTACCACAAGAGGATGGTATTTACCGTTTCTGCGTGATCTATGATGGCTCGGTACCGTACGCAACTGTAACTTTATTAGAGGATGGCAAACTCACCACTATGGATGAGGTCATCAAGGAAGAAATTAATCGTAACTTTGCAATTGACGATACCGTCAAATAATTTTGAAAGCTAAAGCTTAGGATTATCCAGAGCTTTAGCTCTTCATTTCTACCTCTTAACGCAACTAAATTACTTGATACATCATTGGTGTGTTGTGTAAGTAAAATTGAGTAGATATGTTAGACTATTTTGCTTAGTCTCGTTCACTCAGTTTTGGTTACAGAGTTGAACAGCAAGAAGGTCTTTAAGCTTTGCCTAGCTTAGTTTGAGCTCATACAACATAATAGAATTTGTATGGAATAGCATAGCTAGCTAGGGTTAAAGAAAAGCAGATGTTTTGAGTGATTTAGTGACTTTTATGTTAAATCGCGTTGATTTGTTATAACGATTCACTAGATAATGATTAGTTAGATATCAAACAATAAGGGGTAGGAACTTGACTAGGTGTCCAAAGATAGCTCTTATTCACATGCACTTATAAATCTTAGAGTCTTATCTTGATGGACAGTGCTTTTATGCAAAAGCAGTCAAATGAACCTTCTTGTATCTTATATTTTGAAAGAGCTTATATGACAGGTAGCTCTATGGGTGATAGTGACTAGCTGTTAGCACACGCTTGCTTGATCCTAAGCGGCCATATGAGCGTTGCGACAAGCCACAGCAGTGACTATTGCCTACTCAGGAAATGCTTATGATAAGTAAACAGCAAAAATTGGAGATTCTATCGGCGGTTGCCGATTATCTCAGTGTTGATAAGGGCTTCTCCGAAAACACTGTGATCTCCTATTGCCGTGATCTAAAGATCTTCTTTGCTTATCTAGAGAAAATCGATGGAGACTTAATTAACTTTACCGAAGATAACGTACGTGACTTTATGAAAGTGCGTACACAAATGGGTATCTCTGCACTCTCCATTCGCCGCTCTCTAGCCTCACTCATGGCATTGATACGTTACTATCATGCCGAGGAAATGCGAAGCGATGATCCAATAGCCAATATTGAGAGGCCAAAACGCAGCCGTAACCTGCCCAAGGTTATGTCAGAACAGACAGTTGAAATGTTCTTAAATGCCCCAGATATCGAGACCTTTATTGGTCTGCGCGACAGGGCTATGCTAGAACTGCTCTACTCTTGCGGTTTGCGTGTTACCGAGCTTTGCAATCTCAAGTTTGCCGATCTGCACTTAAGTGAATCCTACATTATCATTCGTGGTAAGGGTGAAACTGAGCGCATGATTCCTATGACTAAGATTTGCGCATCTTGGATTGAGGCTTATATCAAGAAAGGCCGCATGCTTAAAGATCCACACTTTAAGTGCCATTACGTCTTCTTGTCTACTAAGACCATCAATGATGTACCTAAGCCAATGAGCCGTATTTCTTTCTGGTTTAGAATCAAGTACTACTCTGAGCAATTAGGTATTGAGAGCGCTCCGTCGCCACATACTTTCCGCCACGCTTTTGCAACCCATCTGTTAAACCACGATGCTGACTTACGTTCATTGCAGATGCTGCTTGGTCACAAGTCGCTAACTACCACACAGATCTATACTCATGTTGCTTTAGCTAGAATGCACTCAAGTTATGAGGCAGCTCATCCGCGTGCCAAGGCAGAGAACTAATACTACTTTAGTGTAGTAAAAAGTAAGCACATTGCTTATAACGAAGTTTGACATGTACTATCGCCAATAGCGATATGACTTTGCTTTAGTTGCATGCTACATACAAAAAACGCAGTTGCCCTCAAAAGCCACTGCGTTTTTTGTTGGGGCGCAGTTGCTGTTTGGAGCCACTGCGTTTTTTGTTGGAGCCTTTTACAAGATTTTGGCTGCTTAAGTTAATCAAGCAGCCATGCTATTAGCTCTAATGTAGGCACTTAAATGCCCTACAAAAGCAAGTTTAAGTGCGCACTGCATGAGTGGCTCTTGAAAAGCTTAGTCTT
Source organism: uncultured Anaerobiospirillum sp. (assembly GCF_902485895.1). Lineage (NCBI taxonomy): Bacteria > Pseudomonadati > Pseudomonadota > Gammaproteobacteria > Aeromonadales > Succinivibrionaceae > Anaerobiospirillum > uncultured Anaerobiospirillum sp. The sequence goes on from NZ_CABTML010000067.1 coordinate 114,132, forward strand.
TCTTAATTGGGTCTTCAAAGTCTGCTGGAACTTCAATCTGACGGCATGCAACAGCGGTGAATACAACGTCAGATGAAGAGTTTAAGGCAGTCTCGGTTGAGTCCTGAATTACACCGATAATAAAACCGATACCCACAACCTGCATAGCAATGTCATTGCTAATACCGAAGATAGAGCAAGCAAGTGGGATGAGCATTAAAGAGCCACCAGCAATACCAGAAGTACCGCAAGCACACAGCACAGAGGCGATACACATTAATAAGGCAGAGGCAAAGTCAACCTCGATACCTAAGGTACGTACTGCAGCCATAGTCATGATAACGATGGTAACAGCAGCACCGGACATATTGATGGTACAGCCAAGTGGAATAGAAATAGAGTAGGTGTCCTTTGGCAGCTTGAGGCGCTCGCACAGAGCTAAGTTCATTGGGATGTTAGCTGCAGAAGAACGGGTGAAGAATGCAGTTACCGCACTTTGAGTGATGGACTTAAACACTAGTGGATATGGATTCTTGCGACAGATGATGAAAGCCATCAGTGGGTTGAGCACGAAGGCGATGAGCAACATGGTAGCAACTAACACCAGCACTACTTGTAAGTAGTTGATAAGGTTGGCAAAACCACCAGGCTGGGTGCAGGAGTTGTAAACTAAGCCCATAACGCCAATTGGAGCAAAACGGATGATGATGCGTACTACACCAGCAACAGTCTGAGATAAGTCATCTAATACTAATTTGGTAGGCTCGTGAGCAACACGGAACATCAGACCAAAGGTGATACCCCAAACTAAGATCGCAACATAGTTACCACGTAATAAAGCATTAACTGGATTGTCTACAGCCTGCATTACGAAGTTTATGAGAACTTCAGAGATACCTTGTGGAGGAGCGATATCTTGAGCTGCATCAGCTAAGGTTGGGAAGGTAACAGGGAAGATGTAGGACATGGATAAAGCCAGTACGGAGGCCAAGATCATGGAGAAGAAATACACCACGATCACAGGCTTCATATTGGTCTTAGTGCCCTTGTTGTGACGTGCAATAGCTGAGGAAACCAGCACAAAAACTAAGAGTGGAGCAATGGCTTTTAAGGCGGATACGAAGAGGCTGCCTAAAGCTGGCATCACAGTAGTATCGTGCGGATAGATTAACGCAATGATGATACCTAAGATAAGGCCGATGATGACCTGCATGATGAAAGGAATTGCGTTAAAGAACCTAGCAATAGGATTGTTTGGGCTGATTGGCTCAAGCATGACAAAGTTCCCGTGTTGAGTTGCCGATAGCTAAGACATGGCACAGTTAATAAGCGCAGGCACCGACCTACCTAAACTTAGGTAGATAAAGTACTATCAGCTTTAGTGAATGTGCTATGTAAAGTGGCCAATTAGCTAGCAAAAATAAAAGATGCCAGGTGCTTTCTTGCACAAGCGCAAGCGAGCTTACAAAAATAAGCTAAAGTAAGCTAAAGCAAGCTTACACAAGTAAGCTAAAGTAAGCTTAGGCATCGGGCGCATAATCAGATCTTAGCAGCTGTAATTTATCAAGCATTAAAGCCTACAGAGCTAAGCTAGCTAAGTATTAAAGCCTAATACAGCTATCTTGTAATCAAGACGGTTGTAAAATGGCTTATATATGCCACTTCTGTCTCTTGTTAAGGCCGCTATTATAGCCCCAATAACATAAAAGTTAAATGTAGATCACGTCCTTTAACAAATATATTATGCGCATTGCGCACAGCGTAGCCATTCCTTAGCTTATTAGCCTTGGCTAATCTTTTATCGATATTTGTCCGACCACTGAGTTTGAGAAACGTCACAGCATTTGCTCTTCTCAAAATGGTTATAAAAGAGCAAACAATTTAATGAGCTTATCCCTTTAAGAGCGTGCTCATTAATCTTCTTGTGATGCATGAAATAGCACCACTTGCGTGCCATTGAGATGCATATAGTGGCGAATAAAAGAAAGTTTTGGCCTAGTGTGGTAACATTTGCACAGCAAGATCATCACATAACATGGTCATAATCATGGAAAATCCCTTATATATGCAGATGGTGCACAAAGGGGGGAGCTGTGATTTATAGTGTAATGTGGATGGCTTTGCAGGGGATGCCGAGGTCAGGCAAGAGCATCAATTGTTGGAGAAAAAGGCGTGCAACTAGGATATCGCTCAGTCTCATTTGATTTACATGGCAATGAGTATGTAGCGCTGCAAGGTGCAAATGATAAGTTTCTGGCTTTGCAGGGTTCTGTAAAGGCTAATAAGAAGCGTATTACACGACAGTTTAAGAGCACGCAGGTATTCCGTGATCTTGCGCCTAACCATATTCTTGAGGGTATTTCATTGAAGTCTGACAATGAATACACCTCTGCGGTATTTGCTTATCAGAATGTGGGTGAGTTCAAGAACTTCTTATCCGTAGTTGATCCGCACTTACAGTACGCTAACGGCAAGAAGCTAGGACGAGCCATTGCACTTATCCATCAGGATACCCTGACTGGTCCACAAAAAGATAAGGCCGAAGCTCGTCGTGATGTAGTTCATGAGAAGCTGACCTCTTATCTAACTAAGGGTCCACGTTTCAATCACGAAACCCCAATTTTATCTGCCATCATCGATCGTATTGATGGTCTGGGCGATTACAAGCTTACCCGCCGTTATGGTGGCTTACGCTTAGATAACGTCTTTTTAACCGACACTGGTAACATCATCTTAAAGCCGTCAGCTAGCTATGGTTTTGGTGATGCTATTGAGGATTTAGTGCTTTTTGAGTGTGAAGACGCTGGAGCCATGCCTTGTGCCGTTGCTGGTGTGATTGACGGTTATTTTGGTGGCGTTACTGTCCCTGCTAATTTCTGGGTGGGTTTTGCTATTTATAGCGCTATTTACTCTTTAACCCGCTGCTCCGAGCACTCGCGTAAATCTAAAGAAGAACAGGCACGTATGGTGGCTCAGTCTAAGCGCATTATGCAGGATTTTGAGGGCTTTACTCGTCCAATTCCACGTTGGTATCGCTCTAATATCGTTAAAAAGGCACGTGCTGAGGTTAAGCGTTTAGGCATTTAATCTACGCTTGCAATGCACTAAACAAAAGGGCCGGTCTAGTTAATAAGACCGGCCCTTTTGTTATTTATGCTGCTTTGTTTTTAATCTGCAGCTACGGCCCAAAAATGAATGCTTCGCGGCAAGTGGCGCTGCTTAATTATTTTACTTTAGCTAATGCCAGTTACGATCATACGTACGGACACGATGAACATGGCAACAGCAAAGATACGCTTGAGGGTAACTGGGCTGATTCTCTTGCCGATGGATACGCCAAATGGAGCAGTCAGCACGGATAAAGGAATAACACAAGCTGCAGCTAATAAGCTGACATAGCCAATGGTAAACATTGGGGCATTGTCAGGAGTTGAGCCAGTTAAGAACAGTACGATAGCACCAGGTACAGCTACGAATAAAGAAACGGCTGATGAGGTGCCGATAGAGCGATGTGGTTCTTCACCGCAAGCATTGAGCACAGGAACAGTAAGGGTACCACCGCCAATGCCGAGCATTACAGACAAGAATGAGATGCAAAAGGCAATAATGCGCTGAATGAAGTTGTTTGGCATATGGTCAAGCATTGGTTTTGCTTTAGCGCGGAAGAAAGTATTGAGCGCATTTAAGATCATGATGCTGCCAAACAAAATAGCCAGCCATTTACCGCCATAGAATGAAGATATTAAAGAGCCAGTTAGCACGCCTAATAACATGCCTGGAGCCCATACCTTGATAGTGTTGAGGTTGGTATTGCCGCGTTTATATTGGGCAATTGCCGCCGTAATCGAGGTGGGGATCATACAGGTAAGAGAGGTGCCAGTGGCCAAGACCATAGCAACGTCTGGACTTACATGAAAGACGCTCATAAAGACATAGAAGAAGACTGGCACAAAGATAATGCCACCACCAATGCCCAAAAGTCCTGCAAAGAAACCAGCTAGAAGGCCACAGCTAGCTAGCACTCCCACGGTCATAATAATTTGTGACCATTCAAGTCCAAACATTTGTATCTCCATTCGACTAATACCTAGGCTGTCAAAAAGATAAGACAAGTTGCTCTAGGCACCAAAAACATTGCTTGTAATAAAGTTTACTCTCAAACCATAAAACTCGCACCTTTTGCCATAGCTTTGTTTATGAAAAGACCAGGCAAGGTAGCAAAAGGTAAAAGCTCGTGGCTATAAAGTGGGTGTAGAGGCAAAAAATTGGTAGCATTAAGTTTGTGACGGCTCCAATACCAAAGCCTAAAACAGGCTATAAATGGCATTTCTATGCTATTTTGTGGCGTGCTTATGGTTAGATTTGAAAATAATTTTACAAACTGTTGACAAGGTAGGTTCAAATCATTATCATATGCCTCCGTTGAGACGACAGGCTTATGCGTAGCTTGAAGTCACCTGCAGGGCGTCCTTAGCTCAGTTGGATAGAGCAACAGCCTTCTAAGCTGTGGGGCGAAGGTTCGACTCCTTCAGGACGCGCCATGCGTCAACAAAAATTGATTTCTAAATCTCTATGGTGGCTGTAGCTCAGTTGGTAGAGTCCCGGATTGTGATTCCGGTTGTCGTGGGTTCGAGCCCCATCAGCCACCCCATTTAACGATTTAGTAATCACCACTCTGCGGGAGTGGCGAAATTGGTAGACGCACAAGATTTAGGTTCTTGCGCCTTCGGTGTAAGGGTTCGAGTCCCTTCTCCCGCACCATCCATCAAGCTTCGGCTTGATTTTTTTTGCCTATACTCATAGATACAACATTATCAAGGCACAACACCTACCTCATTTACTTCATTCCATGGCTTATCTACGCCATTTTCTCCTAAATTATTTCTTTCTAGCCGCCGCACTCATCATAGCCTTATGGCATGCAATGCTCGTATTACTCGAATTATCCTTATGCGATAACTTTATCCTTTAGCTTGTCATGCGGGGGGGCTGTCCGGTATTTTCTCGATATGAATAAGCATTATGCTTATATGCCCTTGGCTATAAAAGATCTTGCATTTTGGTCAAATGGTCCTACATATGCTGTAAAATAACGGGTTCGTAGATTTAACAAAGTGCAATAAGTTTAAGGCTTTTGTTATGGCAAGAAAGCAGTATGGTACTACCTGGTGGGGTAAAAAGTGGCTCGACTCTTTAGAAGGTATCGATTTAGCTAATCGTATTCCTCGAGGGCTTACCTATGCTCGTACCGACAAGGTATTTGATGTTAAGGCCGATGTTAATACAGGCCGTATTACTGCCTGTGTAGTGGGTAGATTTCATCCATACTACAAAGTAACCTTAGCCTTTGATAGAGTGAGTGCTAAAGCTCGCGATCATTTTATTGATGCTTTAATTAGCGATTTGGCAGTGATTTCCCGTCTGTCTAATCGTGAGCTCGATCCTCGTATCTTTAAGATTGCACAAGAGAACGGCATTAAGCTTTTCCCAACTTCATGGCATGACATTGGGATGAAGTGCAATTGCCCTGATTACGCCATTCCTTGTAAGCATATTGCTGCTGTTATCTACGTTGTAAGCGAGCTTATCGATACCAATCCTTTTATCTTGTTTGACCTCATTGGCGTCAACTTAAAAGATGAGCTAGAAAAAAGAGGTATCTTCAACGACGATGCTACTGGTGTTGAGACTCCTGATATGGATGCACTCTACATCAAGGCTCTGTGCTTGCCAGGTGATATCGTCAAGATCGCTAAAAAGCTCGACTTCAATCTGAATTTATTAGCAGTATCACCAATGGATGCTGCCTCCTTATTCTTCTCAGATGACATCATTACTTACTCTGAAGATGTTGTGGTTTTAGATGAGAAGCTCAATAACGATCTTAAGAGCGTTGACTATCAAGAAGTTAAACTTAACGCCACTAAAAAAGAGATCGATGAGGCCCGTGAACGAGCTGCAAACCTCAATGCCGCCATTAGCGCTAAAAAGCAGGATATCCAAGATCTTGAGATCTCTTTGTCAGGCACAAAGAAAAGCGGAAGAGGTCGCCCATCGGCGAAAGCTCTTGCGATGACTGAGCGTCTGAGCGAGTTAAATTTAGAGCTTGAAGATGCACAAAAGAGCTTTACTCGCGAACAGTTACTTATTGAAAACAATAAGCATAAGTTGGAAACCTTAGTCTCTGAGATAGCTGCCCATGTACAAAGCTGCAAGTCTCGTCTGCAAGAATACAATCAGCACACTGCAGAGGTCTTGCGCCTTGGCTATGATCCAAGTCTGTTAGATGAGGCAGAAGCTGCGCTCTATCGTGAAGATAGAATCGAGCCAGCCTTACCTAGTGATGCTACTAAAGAAGCCCATGATGCCAATGAGAGCGCCTCATCAAATGAGGATTACATTAGCTTTGGCGATGAAGAAGGTGACAGCCTTGCTGATGCAGAGGCACAAAAGGCAGATGAGCAAATCTTAAAAGAACTGCCTGACTATGTGCGTCGTTATCAAGGCAGTATTAGCAGCTTAGCTATGCTTACTTATACCGAGATTCCAGAAATTGGCGACTCGCTTTTAAGTATGTATAACAACGATGCTAAAGGATTTACTCAAGGATCACTTAAAAGCTGGATTAGTGCCGCTTTAGAATGCGCCTCAGATTTAGCCTTTAAGCAGCTAAAGGATGTGCGTGAGCGCGAGGTGCTTATTTTCGATGAGCATCGCTTTAACCTTGATATGCAAAATGCCTTGGATATTGCGCATAACGGTACTAAGGATGATTTTGCGGCTTTATTTGGCAAAGTTCCTCTCTATGCTGACTTTATTCCAGCCTCTGAAAAAGATAGTGCTTCAGGCGATGAGGATAAGTCAAAACGTGGTCGCAAGAAGACGAATCGTTTTACTAAGACTGAGCTAAATAAACTTACACGTCTTATCGAAAAGAGCTCACAAAGCGTTCAAGACATGTATGCCCATCAGGGTATTGTACCTGCTAATCCATTTAGCGCACAGCCTATTGCTAAACATGGCTTCTTTGCCCGTCATCCGCTCTTTTGCCTCAATAACACTGGTCTTTTAGAGATCGTAAGTCCTATCTTAGTGAAGACTACTACTAAGAGTGGCACTATCCTTAGCAATGTTGCTGTAATGCCAGAGGACTTAGATGTTGATAAGATCCGTTCGCTAATCCATTGCCCTCAGCTTGGTGATCTCGACTTTGACTCAGTGAGCGCAACTGGCTTATATAACTTATTCTCAGGCTATATTCAAAATGAGAATATGCTCTCAAGCAAGGGCTCTGAGATCCACATTCTGTACTATCTGTGGTTCATTGCGACTACTTTAGTTAAAAAGCGTGCGATTATGCCGCAACTGTATCTAAGCGATCGTAATGATATGTACTGTCGCTGGGTACCAGCATCTTGCTCTGAAGAGATCGCCACCTTAGTAACTAAGGTAGGTTTAGCACTGCAAGGTTATGAGCATTTCTTATACAACCGCTTAGATCGCCGCTATTACTTAGATCCAAAGTTTTTAGGTGAAACCGTCTTATCGGCTTTCATTCAGTCATATGTAACCTTTGCATATGAGCTTGATAAGAAGCTGCCAAAGGACATTATTGACCTTAACTTTATCTTTGGACACGAAAGCATTGATATCAGATCTCATGAGATTGCTGAGAGTAGCTTACGTCTGCGTTTAGAGACTTATTTATCTGCAGTTTCAACTGACAAGCTGCAATATACTCCAGTACTGCGCTTTGTTGATCTGAGCAATTACAACAATTACGGCGGCACTATCTTTGGCAAACTCGAAAACGAGATTGCTCAAGCGGCTAATGAAAGCCATGAGAAAACCATTGCACGTTTGCAAGCTTATGCAGACAAGACAGGTGATGCCTCTTTAATTGAAGAGTATGAGCAGTCTTTTGAAGACGATGATACTTATTACGAAGATGATGATATGGACTATGGTTCATCATCTTTAGCCGATCGTGGTATTGGTATGGAATTAGGCTTCATTGGCTTTTCTAAAGAAAAGCTCATGGATCCAGATTACGAAGATCTCATTGATGAGACTGGCTTTGTATCTTTACATACCATCATTACCAATAGTCAGTTTGAGTCCATGCGCCAAGAGTGTTTGCGTACTTTAACTCGACTGTCTAGCCTTGCTCCATGCTTAGATGAGCTCTTTAGTTCTAAGTACAATGTAGCGATCGTGCCTATTGAGGATGTGTTCTCTACTATTAGCCAAGCACGCTCTACCCTCAAGCTCTTAGGCGTTAAGCTTGTTTTACCAAAGGCCCTGCAAAAGTTTGTCCTGCCTTCATCTACCATGGTGATGGATATGGATGACGATTCAGTCTTTGTTGCCCGTCCTTCATTCTTGAACTTAGCTGAAACTGTGTCTTTTGACTGGAGACTCTCTATTGGAGATCAAGTCATTAGTCAAGATCAGTTTAAGATGCTGCTTGCTAATGCTGGACAGATCGTGCGTTTTAACAATGAGTTTGTTTACGCCGATCCTGTGATCTTAAATGCTCTTGAGAATCAGACTTATCGTTCTATGAATGATATGTCACGTGCTCAAGCGCTCGAGGCTTTATTAACAGGCGAGCATGATGGTAGCACTGTAGTGTGCTCAGATAGGCTCAAGGAGAACTTAAGAAAGCTGCTTGAAGATCAGGATGTGAGTGCACCAGTTGGTCTTAACGCAACACTGCGTCCATATCAGCAACGTGGCTATGAGTGGATGATGCGTAATGCCCGCATTCAAGTAGGCTCCATCATCGCTGATGACATGGGTTTAGGTAAGACAGTTCAGGTAATTACCACCTTATTAAAGCTCAAAGAAGAGGGCAATATTAGTAAAGAGCGTCCTGCGTTAGTCATTGTGCCAACCTCGCTGATTACTAACTGGACTCGTGAAATTGCACAGTTTGCTCCTGATTTAAGTGTCAGTGCTTACTATGGAACAGCTCGTGGTAAGTTCTTTGGTGAGAGCGACGTGATCTTAACTTCCTACGGTACTGCAAGAAGCCGTATCAAGAAGTTAAATGAACATGAGTACTCAGCCTTAGTTATTGATGAGGCTCAGGCCATTAAGAACTTTACAGCGCAAATTAGTAAGGCCGTACGTACTATCAAGGCAGATACCTTTATTGCGATGTCAGGCACCCCAGTGGAGAACAGCCTGATGGAGTACTACTCCATTTTAGACTTCGTCAATCGTGGTCTGTTTGGTAGCACTACTGACTTTAAGAATAATTTTGCCTCCCCAATTGAAAAGGATCGTAATCAGCACGCTGTAGATCGCTTTAAGAAGTTAACTGCGCCATTTATCATGCGCCGTCTCAAGAGCGATAAGGCCATTATTTCAGACCTGCCTGAGAAGATGACCTCAGATCAGTACTGTGAGCTCACTCCAACTCAAGCAGCACTCTATCAGGCTGTGCTTGATGAGAAGATGAAGATCTTAGAGTCGAATAAGCTTGATCAAAACGCACGTAATCATACGATTTTAGCGCTGATCGCTAACTTAAAGGCTGTATGTAACTCACCTGCGCAGTTTGCCAAAGAAGATGATACCGTTAATCCTGAGGACTCAGGTAAGGTTGAGCGTCTTTACGAATTACTCGACAATATTATGGAGAGTAATGGCAAGGTCTTGGTCTTCACACAGTCAGTGCGTATGGGCAAGATTCTGCAAAACTTAATTGGTGCACGTTTTAACCATACTCCACAGTTCCTTTATGGCGGTCTATCACAAAAAGAGCGTATGGAAATTGTGGATAAGTTCCAAAACGACAGCTCCGAGCGCATCTTGCTCTTATCTTTAAGAGCTGCAGGTGTGGGTCTGAACCTTACTGCCGCTAACTTCGTTATCCACTATGATCTGTGGTGGAACCCAGCAGTTGAAAGTCAGGCTACTGACCGTGCCTATCGTATTGGACAAAATCGCACCGTTCAGGTTTATCGCTTCATCTGTGCTAATACCTTTGAGGAGCGCATTAATGAAATGATTAACTCTAAGCGCGACTTAGCCGATATGACGGTTGCTGCAGGTGAGAAGTGGATTGGCAGCATGTCCAATGCAGACCTGAATGCGCTGTTCTCTTTAAACACTGAAAAGTAATCAAATATAGTTCACGCACAAGCGCAAGAGTAAGCACACGCATAAGCTAGCACACGCATAAGCGTGTGCAGCGCAAGTGAAAGACAAGAGTAAGCGCAATAGTCAGCGCAAGTGCGTGCACTCAGTGCAGCTATGCCACGACGCTGTTAGCGTAGGCGGCATGTAGCAAGCACAAGTATGATTTTTTAGATGCGCCTACATTTAGGCGGGGAAATAGGCAGAGCTACCTTGAGGCACTAAAACGCCGCCCTTAAGTATGGGGAGTATCTTAGGCTGTGCTTGATATTTAGAGCTCTAGTGGATGCTGGGCTTTGGGTTTGCTATCTTAGCAAATTAGCAAATTAGCAAATTGGCTCGACAGCGATTTTTAAATTAAGGGCCTTGAGGGTCTTAATTAATGTGTCAAGTGTTGGGTTGCCTTCTTGATTTAAGCTTTGCTCTAACTGAGACTCGCTAAGATTGCTCAGTAATGCTACCTCTTTAATGCCACGGCCACGTGCAGCAATACCTAAAGCATTGGCAATGTGGTTAGCATCGTTGCTCTCTGACATTGGGGAGTTGTGTCTATAATTTAAGAATGGCATATAAAAGACAATTATCTTTTTATAGACCCAGCTGCTCAGTGCTATTAAGCTCTTAAA